>DAITOW010000249.1:0-4581 GCA_036833965.1 Oleiphilaceae bacterium | reverse complement strand
GTGCATAACAGCGCTCAGCAATATACCTTGATCGGCTCCTTTATTCCGGCGCCACGGGAAAAGTTGATAAGCCGATCAATTAAAAAGCCATTCAGTTCCTGCCCGCTCGACAAAATAACGCCCCCCGTCAGCGAACATACGTCCTCCTCGAGAATCATGCCAATCCTGAGCTCTTTTGCATTGACCTCGCGAACCGTCTTTGTTTCCTGAATAGCTTTATAATTATCCAGGCCTGATAGAAGTTCGAGATCTTTCTCATCGCTGAATTTCGACTTCGCAGCTTTGATCGCTTCATGGATAGAGATTTGCCGATGCAACTTAGTGGTCTCAATCCAGCTTGTAAGGCGCAACAGGCGTGCCCCGATTTGCACACGTTCAGGCAGGCTTGCTATATCGGCATCACTGCCATGCTGGGATTCAATCATCAGAGCCACTCGCCCCAAACGTGGAATGCGCGCCAGTAAGGCAGCTCCTTGCGACGGGATAGCCGCGACCATCTCCTTATCTGCTTCGTCCAGATCAACCGCGTTAAATACACGTTTCAGGACCTCTTCAGGCAGCGACAATGCGCCCAGCTGACAGAGCATGGCTGCTATATCGTATTCCCAGCGATTCGGCAGATTTTTCTCGTTGACGATGTGCAAAGCCAGACGGCGAATAAAGAACGCAGTACGAAAGGCCTCCGGTGCAGCGATGTTAAGAATATCCGCCAACACTTTGATCGTGCCTTTCAGGGTATTTTCCAGTAAATCCCTTTCCGCCCTGCGCAGTCGATATAACTGCGACGCTTCTTCGAGCGCTCCAATCAAAATCTCTGTTTCGCAGGGTTTTAGAAGAAAGCGAAAGATATTGCCCTGATTGATCGCCTTCATTGCGGATTCGATCTCCGCATGGCCGGTTAACAGTATGCGCGTAGTGTTTGGTTGCAGTGCGCTGGCCCGCTTGAGTAGCTCCGCACCATCCATGTGGGGCATCCGCATATCCGACACCAGAACTTCAAAGTCCTCACTACGCATGAGCTCGAGCGCCTCTTCACCGGACGCCACAGTCGTCACATCAAAATGTTCAAACAGGCTACGTTCAAGCCCTTGCAACACATGCGGCTCATCGTCTACGCACAGTATCCTTGGCAGCTCCTCATCCATACCTTTTCAATCCGCAGCAGTCATCGTGATTTCAGGCGCTCAACCTGCTCGGCCCATGCTGGCAAACATTCTTGAATGTTGAAACGTTCAACCAATTCCGGCCGTAACTCACGGCCACGCGCCAACTGTCTGGCGATATGGACAATCACCGGTAGCAAGCTTGATGAGCTGACACTACGTTCATACTGCCGACCGATCAGTACAGCATTAAAGATTTCTGCTGAAAAACCCCACATTAACAGTAAGTAAGCACTAACTTGCGAATCCGCCAAACCAAACATTTCCAGTTCGATCTCTTCGATCTCCTTCTCTGTCGCGTAAGCAATGCGATCCATATACTCCTGCGCCTGATCCGGAAAGGCCTGTAACAACGCGCCTTGCCCGAGGTCACTCAACAAGCCGGCAAGCTTGGCTTCAGCAACAAGTTTTTTGTCCAGCTTTTCGGCAACCAGTGCCGCCATTTTGCTGATGATAAAGCTCTCCTTTGTCACCTTTTCCACATTCAGCAAAGGTGATGTGGATGCCATCGAATAGGTTTCGGCGAACAGGACAAACTCACTCACCATTTCCGTACCCAGGCGCACAACGGCTTCCTGCACGTTCATAGTCGTTCCGCCACGCGAAAACATAGCGGAATTGGTGACCTGCAGAACCTTGGTCGCAAGCGCTGCATCTTCCTCAATGACTTCGGCGACATTTTCCATGTCTGCCTTTTGCAGAATCATAGTCTGCAACTGGGCATAAACTTTGGGTGGGCTCGGTAATGAACTGATACTGCAGATCAACGCACGCATTTCTTTGCTTGGCATCGATTTCAATGCGCTTTCGATCAAGCTGAGAATGTTCAGCATCGCATCGGGATTAAAGGGTTTATCAAGCCAGCGGTGAGAGATAAAACTGCTGCGCAAGGCAACGGACTGGTCTGCTTGCCCTGAAAGTACAACGCGCACCGTGTCGGGATAGCGCGCCTCAATCTCTCCGAGCAGTTGTTCGCCATCCATGCCTGGCATACGCATGTCGGAGACAATCATATCGAAGGGCTCTTCTTCAAAGCACTCAAGCGCTTCCTTGCCCGAATTGGCGGTCTCGATTTCCCAATCGGAGTCAAACAGGGCGCGCTGAATTCCATCGAGAATGAATTGTTCATCATCGACAAATAGTATGCGCATCAGAGTTCCATGATCCCGGGAGCCGAACGATTCACGATAGACGACGCTCTCTCTCTACCTCGCTTAATACCTCTACGAGGTATGCGGGATCGCAAGGCTTATCGAGCCAGCGATGCGCCAGTTTCGCGTCATCAATTTGCAAGCTTTGATCGGCATGTCCCGAAAGGATAATCCGCGTGATGCCCGGATCCAGCTCCCGCACTTCGCGCAGCAACCGGTCACCTTTCATGGCGGGCATCGCCATATCCGTCACGATCACGTCGTAGCCGCCCTCCTCGAGTTTGACCAAGGCCTCCGGACCACTCAAGGCATAATCAATCTGCCACGATGAATCGCGCAAGTTCCGGGAAATTGCGTTGATAATAAAACGGTCATCATCAACAAATAAAATTTTCATAACGACGCTCCCTCATGTCTCAAATGACACCAGAACAATCTAATTTTCGTCATTTACGTTTCCTTAAGATCCGGTCGCACCAAAGGTACGAAAACACTAAAACAAGAACCTTCTCCAACAGTTGACTGTAATTCCAGCCGACCTTTATGTTTTTCAACGATCACAGAATAGGCGATATTCAAGCCCTGTCCCGAGCCCTTGCCCACCGCTTTAGTGGTAAAGAACGGCTCAAACACCCTTTCCTGGATTTCCTTCGGAATCCCGCAACCATTGTCGCGAACATCAATACGCAAAAAGTCGTCGTCAATGCGTGCGATCACGTCGATCAAGCCTAGTCCATCATCCTGGTTTTGCGCGATACGTTCTTCAATGGCATGCGCGGCATTGACCACCAGATTCAGAATCACCTGATTGAATTCATCCAGAATCAACTGCACAGGCGGAATATCCGGTTGAATATCCAGATTCAGTACCGCAACGTATTTCCATTCATTGCGACAGATCGTAGTCGTTGATTCCAAAGCCTCCGCCACATTCGCCGCACTGAAGTTCCCCTCGCTTGCATGAGAAAAAGACTTCATGGCCCGAACTATCGTGCTGACCCGACTCAAACCCTCAAGGGACTGATCAATAGACTTGGAATCTCTTCGGTAATGAAGCTGAACTTGGCTTTTTTAAGCATTTTTTCCAGCGCTTGCACTTCTTCCTTACTGTTCTCATCACAGCATTTGGAAACGATTTGCCGATACATTTCAATCGCCTGCAACAAATGTCCGGACGCCTTTTTCATAAAGCTCATGTTGTCTGAAACATATTGAATGGGCGTATTGATTTCATGGGCAATGCCCGCCGCAAGCTGTCCTATCGACTCAAGTTTCTGCGCCTGACGAAGCTGCTGTTCCATCACCATGCGTGCCGTAATGTCCCGAATCATCGCGGCATAATGCAGGCTTTCATCGAAAAACAGTCTTGAAAAGACTGCCTCGTAGTAGTGCATTCCCGAAGCATCATGCGTTGAAAACTGCAAAGCCAGGCCGCTGGCACCGCGCTCCAGATCCGAATGCTCCCAATCTTCAAGCGCACTGAAGCTGCCCAGCTCCGGGATCAGTTCGATAATATTCTTTGTCTCCAGCGGACTATGATGCGCCCCAAACAGACGCTGCGCGGACACGTTGTAGGTATCCACCTTACCGTTCTCATCAAGCACCAGAAGCGCATCAGCCAAAGAGCTGATCACAGCATTTTCGCGCTGCACCAGGCTGGCAGTTTTTCTTCTCTCATGATCCAGACGCGTGCCAAGCAACACACCAACCAGTGATGCTCCAAGCACCAGGGCCGACTCGGTAATCACATTCCATGAAATCACCGTGTGTGTTTCTATCGGCCTCATTGAGTACGCGGTTGTTGTGCTCACATAAAACTCGGACGCCGACATGGCGATGTAATGCATCGACGAAACCGCAGCACCGATCAGAACGGCAGACAGCAAGCGCACCGGCAGCGAGCTTTCCTTATTCGCTCTGGATGAATGTGCATAGAGAGCTGTCAGAGCAAGTAAATGTGCAGCTAGCAGAGATGAAATAAACCTCACAACATTGTAGCGAAAGTCACCCGAATCCAGATGCATCGCTTCCATCCCGATGTAGTGCATCAAACCGATTCCAGCCGCCAGCGCCAGCGCCCCCGTCTGTATAGACAGGGGATCAAAACGCTTTAGGGCAAGAATCGAAACAGCAACATAGCTCCCAATCAAGGCTGGAATAATAGAAAACATCGTTAGCCATAGATCAAAGTGCAGAGAAGTCTTCAGATGAAACGCGTGCATACCCGTAAAATGCATCGCCCAAACCCCGCACCCCATAATCAGGGC
>DAITOW010000248.1:0-4592 GCA_036833965.1 Oleiphilaceae bacterium | reverse complement strand
GACCAGCGAAGGTTGCGAGGAATGCAACTTTACAGGGATTTCTCGTCGGCAAGGCTTATATGAAGCCCTGCCTCTCGATTTGCAAATGAAGCATGCTATCAGTGAAGGCGTTTCTGAAAAGGTTCTTGAATCTCTGCGGGATGAGCAGAATCTCAAAACCCTCACCGAGCATGCGGTGAAGCTTGCGGAGCAAGGCTTGATTTCCGCCCGGGAATGGATTCAGTTGCAGGTTGGTTAAGTGCAGTTTGGCCGCTGTAAGACAAGATCGCCAGCTTGGCGGAAACTCTAATAATAAATAAGTGATGGTTCTCGTACGGAGTGAACACATTGCTTGATACGTTATCTATCATCGGCACCGCTCTGGGCGGTCTCGGCTTGTTTGTTCTTGCGATCAGCATGATGACAGACGGCCTCAAGCTTGCTGCCGGTTCTTCGTTGCGCAAAATTCTCTCCGAGTGGAGTCGCACCCCTTTGCGTGGCATTTTTTCCGGACTGATGATGACCGGCATCGTCCAGTCCTCCAGTGCCGTGACCGTGGCCTCGATTGGTTTCGTTAATGCCGGTCTGATCAAAATGCGTCAGGCGCTGGGAATCGTCTATGGCGCCAATATTGGCACCACCATGACAGGCTGGCTCGTCGCGTTGACCGGTTTCAAATTCAACCTTCAGGCTTTGGCTTTACCCTTGGTGGGTGCCGGTATGCTTTTGAAACTCGCGAATGCGCGTGGGCGCACGGGTTCCATCGGATTGACGTTGGTCGGCTTCGGCTTGTTTTTTATTGGTATCGATGTGCTCAAGAGTGCATTTGAAGGGATGGCGACTACGTTTGATCTAAGCCAGATTGATGCGCAAGGCATTGGCGGGCTTGCCAGTTTTCTCTTGCTGGGCGTGATCATGACGGTGCTGACCCAGTCCTCCAGTGCATCGATTGCATTAACCATCACTGCGGCCTCTACCGGCGTGATCGGGATTTCTGCTGCGGCGGTGATGGTGATTGGCGCCAATGTGGGTACAACGTCGACGGCGGTGCTGGCTTCGATTGGTGCGACATCCAATGCCAAACGAGTGGCTGCGGTGCAAGTGATTTTCAACGTGGGTACGGCGATCGTGGCACTTGCATTGTTGCCTGTTCTATTTTGGACGATTGGCGAGGTGGGGCATTTGTTGCGTATAGAAAGCCGGCCGGAAATTACCCTTGCGCTGTTTCATACGATCTTTAATGTTTTGGGTGTGTTGCTGGTGTACCCTGTGAACAACCGTCTTGCAGATTTTATCGAGACCCGTTTCCTTACCTGGGAAGAGCGCGAATCAAACCCCCGCTTTCTGGATAGCAACGTTGCCGCGACGCCGGTGCTGGCTGTTAACGCCCTGATTCTGGAATTGGGGGCTATTGGTGAGCGTGTCAGCAGAACCCTGCGAAATGCCATCCTGAACTCGAGCGATACCGTGTCGAAAATCGATCAGGAGACGCATGTGGCGGCGATGCTATCCACTGCAGTCTCGCGTTTTATCGTTAAAATAGAACAGGCATCGTTAACGGAAGTGACTACCCGCCAGCTTGCAACCTTGATGCGCGTTGACCAATACCTGCTAAATTGCGCAATGTCCACGCGGCACATTGCGGAGCGCCTGGTGCAAATGGAGCCATTACGCAATGATGAGTTAAAGGCCTCCAATCAGCGCTTTTACAACCACGTACTTGATTTTGTAAATGGCGACCGGTTTGTCACGCTCGTGGATATCAAGGAAGTAGAGCAGGGTTTTCATGAATTGCAGGCAGAACACGATCAGGCGAAGTCTGAGCTATTGATGGCAGGTACCCTGAGCCGGATTAGCGTGCAGCAAATGACGGAGCAGATCGATATCTTGTCCGAAGCCTTGCGCATTGCCCAGCAATGGTTAAAAGCAGAGCAACGATTAAACGAAATTCAGCATGCGCTGAATTTAAACCATAAAGATGACGCGTCTTTGCAGGAAGTTCAGGCAGAAGTCGCGGGCGTTGAGAATATTAAGAACTAGGAGATAGGGCATGGCGAGTGTAACGTTTTACGGTGCGGTAGAGGGTGTAACAGGCTCGCTCTATCTTTTGGAAACCGACGAGAGCAGGATCGTGCTCGATTGTGGCTTGTTTCAGGGTGGTCGCAAGGAAGAGGAAGCCAATTTGGAGCCCCTGCCATTTGATCCCGTCAGTATCGATGCAGTCGTCATCTCTCATGCGCATCTGGATCATTCCGGACGCATTCCGCTGCTAGTTAAGGCCGGTTACAACGGCGTGCTGCATATGACCTGGCCAACCTGCGAATTGATTGATGTTCTGCTGAAAGACGCTGCATCCTTGCAGGAGCGTGATGCGGAGTGGGAAAACCGTCGACGCCGTCGTGCCGGCAAGGATGATATCGAGCCGCTCTACACCACAGAAGATGTGCTCGAAGCGTTAACCTATTGTGTTGGTGTGGATTACTACAAGGATGTGCAGATTACGCCCGATGTGCGCGTCCGTTTTCTTGATGCCGGACATATTCTCGGTTCATCGATTGTTGAGTTATACATCACCGAGGCGGGGATCGAGAAGAAGCTGGTTTTCTCGGGCGATTTGGGGAATTCGCAGGCAGCTCTGCTGCGCAACCCGGATATCGTCAAGTCCGCTGATGTTCTGATGATGGAATCGACCTATGGTGATCGTGATCATCGATCCATGGAAGAGACCTTGCAGGAATTTGAAGACGTGATTGAAGATGCGTCAAAAAATGGCGGCAATATCCTTATTCCCTCGTTTGCGGTGGGTCGAACCCAGGAGATTATTTTCCGCTTGGGCGAGCTCTATCAGCAAGGCAAGTTACGACATCAAGTGGCGTATCTTGATAGTCCGATGGCCATCTCTGTGACGGAAATCTATCACCGATACAGTGATGTCTATAACAAAGAAGACCTCGATACGATCGAGCATCCTACGGTGCCGTCGAAAGGACGTCACAAGAGTCTGCATACCTTTTTGCCGATTCTTCGCTATTCCTGTACGACGGACGAATCCATGGCTCTGAACCGGGTTGAAAGCGGTATGATCGTTATTGCCGGAAGCGGCATGTGTAATGGTGGTCGAATCCGTCACCACCTCAAGCACAACTTATGGCGAAAAAATGCGCATGTGATTTTTGTTGGTTTTCAGGCGAATGGTACACCGGGACGCGCCATTATTGATGGCGCCCCGACCTTCAAGGTAGCGGGTGAAGAAGTGGTTGTTCGGGCGCAAATTCATACCATGGGTGGTTTTTCTGCTCACGCAAGCCATACCCAGCTTTTGGAGTGGCTTGACCACTTTACTGAGAAAAAGCCGCGTGTCTATCTTGTGCATGGCGAAGAGGATGCGAAACAGATTCTTCGCAAGGCTGCCCGGGAGCGAGGTTGGGATGCAGAGATACCAGCCTTGGGTGATGTCATGCATTTCTAGGGCGTCTCGTTCGCTAAAGTTCGCATTTTGGCGTCGGACTGCTTAACGCCGATTTTGCCAAGGCTGTCTCATGGTTGCTTTTTAGTCAAAAAATTGACCGAAAAGCGACCATAAAATAGACAAATTACCGACTGTTTTCAGAATTTCACACTTTAATTGCCTCCGTCAGCAACAAACGGAGGCCAGCATGGCTCTACAACAGCATTCTCAATCGAAATTCTTTCACCTCATCCTTGCGGTGTTTTTTCTGGTATCAAGTGGCATTGCTTTGAACGCACACGCGAAGCCTGCATGGAAGGATGTAGGCGGTTCAACGGGTTCAGGTTCTACTGATGGCTCAACGGATGGCTCTACAAAAGGTCGAAAAAATAAAACGACGGAAGTGAGCATCGTGTCTGCACCGGAATCCATCGAAGTTGAAGTGGGTGAGATGGTGACGTTCAGCGTTGTTGCGCAATCCAATGATGGCAGCAACCTTTCTTATGCCTGGTTTTTCAACGGTTCAGAGATCGCGGGAGCAACAACGGATTACTTGATGATTGAGCAGAGCTCGAAGTCAAATGCCGGGCAGTATCAGGTTGTAGTGAGTGCGCGCGGCGTTGAGCAGTCAGCGAACGCGTCGTTGAGTGTGATCGAGTCTCAGCTGCCAACGTTTTATCCGATTGATATTTCCCTGCAGCCAGTGTCTGCAAACATGTATGTCAATGAAAGCATTACGTTTAACGTGAGTGCGATGAGCGAAACACCCATGCAGTATCAATGGCGCAAGGATGGTCAGGAAATTGAAGGTGCGATTCAACCTTATTACGCCATTGCCAGCTTGAGTGCTCTCGATAATGCGCAATACGATGTGGTGATTACTAACGGTAGCGACTTTGTCGTGTCCAGCGTGGCGACATTGGCTGTGAATAACCTGCCAACCCTAAATCTGAGCTGGGACTTGCCAATGGAGCGTGTCGATGGCACGCCACTGAATCTTGATGAGATCTCAGGCTTCAGTTTGTATATGCAGGAAGAGGGTTCGGCCGAGCAGAAGATGACGGTAACAGGGACGAACACCACTTACAGCGTTGGTGAACTTGCTCGTGGTAACTATCAATTTAGTATCGCAACAGTGGATGCGAGCGGCATCGAAGGCCCGCGC
>DAITOW010000247.1:0-4600 GCA_036833965.1 Oleiphilaceae bacterium | reverse complement strand
GGGTGATGACAGTAATTGGTCAGATCTGGGTTATTGGTTTGGGGCGCTTGGTGGGCAAGGTACGATTGCTTTATCAAATCTAACCATTGATGTTATATCTCAGGATCCGGACGCTTTAATAGATCCAGTACGAGACTATGGCAGCGGGCTTGCGCTTGGTTTTGATGCTTTGCAGGCGGCACTATTCTTCGATGCGATTGTCCTGGGTGAGACTAAAGACAACATTGATGCCTATAAGGCGAACGCATCTGCTCCTATCAAGTCGCTCGGAGGCTTGGGCGTTAACTTGTTACTCGCTGATGGTGTGTATGATGCAACATCGCGGAGTAACCGTTTGCTGTTGCAGGCTGGTGGCAATACAGATTCGGGCTATCAGGGTTTGCGGATCGATACGGAGCTTAGTGTCGTTAGTCCGAACAATGAGTCGAATCTTGTTTACGTTGAAGATGGCTTTGGCTTGATGTACAGCGGTATTGAGGCTTATGTTGATGGTGATATCACCATTGATGTGACTGCAGATGGCGTACTTGGCTCTACACAGTTTTATGATGGTCTTCGCATTGGATTTGAAGATGTGGATATCGCATATCGTACAGAAGGCTTTCGTTTTGGGCGCACGAGCGATGGGAGCAGTTTGGCAAACGAAGAGTTGAGTGCCTCCTATAGCATTCCGGGTGTCTCAGGCTCTATCTTCGGGCTTGGTTTGTATCCTGAGCTGGAAGGCCGTCTTAATGGACAGATAACTCTTGGTCCTGGCGGTCGTTTTGGTTCCGAGGGGATGACGATCAATGCTGACATTGAGTTGCGTGATGGAATGATGGCGACTTACAAACAGACTGATGGAAAGGGCTTCTGGTTGGCCGGCTTGGATATGGATCGACATTTGCGGGATATGCTTCTGGATGTGACCGAGGATGGGTTGAGTATTTACGAGACAGAGAGTTGGTCAAGAATGGATGTCACTGATTTCCGGATTGGTGACAAGGTTACGGGAGCTAGTTTCGGTCGCATGATTCTTGAGACCTATGAGAGGGGTTCCGAACGAATTTTCTCTGCAGGTGGTGCTGGTGCGGTGTGTATTGGCGGATCCGGGGCGGATAGTGCGAGTTGTCAGAGTGATGGTGGTCGTTGGGAGGATCGAGGCGATCAGGGTTTGACGATTGCATCAACGCGCTTTTTTAAAGAAAGCGTTGAAGCGG
Source organism: Oleiphilaceae bacterium (assembly GCA_036833965.1). GTDB lineage: Bacteria > Pseudomonadota > Gammaproteobacteria > Pseudomonadales > Oleiphilaceae > PZPK01. The sequence goes on along the minus strand of DAITOW010000247.1, from coordinate 3,401 downwards.
AAGGGAAGAGGAATCGCTTCACCTGGGAGACCGGGCGCACTGGCGAGGGAACCGCTGCAGTTGTGAATGACAGTGGTGTTAAGTTGGTTTTCGATAACTTTACTACGAATGATGGCGATGGGGTGAATGACACCTTCGGTTTTAAAACCGAGCAAAATCTGGATATTGCCTCTGCTTATGTTGTGAAAAAAACAACGGGGGCGGACGGTAATGGTGTAGTTGGTAATCGCGGAGATATTAAGGTTTTGAATGGTGATGGTACTTATCGTTACGTCAATTCGGCTGATATGACGGCAACTGATTGGGATAACTTACCGGTTGCCATGGCTGTGCGAACTCGAACTCAGTTTAAGGAGCTGGATTTCGGTTCTGTTGATCTTGTGCATCCGACAGGTGGGGAGTCCACTTTGCTTCATGGTTTGAAGTTGCAAAACTTTGATGTCACTAGTGACATTACGATGACTCCGCTCGACTAAATACAGCTTACGTTGTACCTGTAAATTTATCCTCGCTATAATCTCGGTCTTTCTTCGGGCTGAGATTCATGCAAATTTCCTCTCTTATCCACGCGCTTTCTGATGGTCAGTTCCATTCCGGATCAGACTTGGGGGCGCTTCTTGGCGTTAGTCGAACGGCGATCTGGAAAGCCTTGGATCGCTTGCAGGAATTCGGGCTGAAGTATGAAAGCCAAAAAGGCAAAGGCTATCGACTCTTGCAGTCATTGGACCTAATTGATTTGCCTATGCTTCAGCAAAAGCTGCCGAAAGATGTCAGTAATGAGCTGTCAATCCACCATGTGCTTTCTTGTCCTTCCACCAATTCAGATATTCATTCGTTCGCAGGTGAGGGGCGCCGCTATACGGTGTTGTTTTCAGAGCAGCAGACCGCAGGTCGAGGTCGTCGCGGCCGGGAATGGTGCAGTCCGTTTGCAGAAAACCTTTATATGAGTATGTGTTTTAGCTGGGTTAAAGGGCCTTCTGCGTTACAGGGTTTGAGTATCGTTGTTGGTGTCGCGGTTGCTGAATTGCTTGTCGAAGAGGGCGTGAACGGTGTTGGCGTGAAATGGCCGAATGATGTTTGGGTCAACGGGCAAAAAGTGGCAGGCATATTGATTGAGCTTGAGGGTGAGGTCACAAGTAGCTGGAAGGTGACGCTCGGTCTTGGGTTGAATACGAACATGTCAGCTGTCAAAGGCGCAGGTATTGATCAGCCATGGACATGTTTGTCCGAGTATGTCGATGTTAAGCGCACGGATTTGGCGGCTAGGTTGGTCGAGAAATTGGTCTTGGCGTTGGACGAGTTCACCGAGGTAGGCTTCCAGAGTTTTTTGGCGCGATATGCTCAGTTGGACGCGCTGGGTGGCAAGCGCGTGAGGTTGCATGGACCTGATGTTGAAGGGGTTGTGCGTGGTGTAGATGTTGATGGAGCTTTGTTGCTCGAAACCGAAAAAGGTTTGCACCCCTATCATGCGGGAGAAATTAGTGTGAGGCCGCTTTGATTCTACAATTGGATATTGGCAACACGCGTCTCAAATGGCGTTTTCTCGGTGCTGGGGAGGTCGTTAGAGGCGTCTGCGATCATAAGGATTTTGCGCTGCAGGTGCTTGGTGAATTGACTGGTGTTCGTGAGATTCAAATTGCAGCTGTTTGTGCGCAGAGTAGAGTTGATGAATTAATTGCTCTCTTTGTGTGCACGCTTCCGGGTGTTCGGGTTTATCAAGCAAAATCTGCAGCAAGTCTTGGAGGGGTGAGGTTTGCGTATCAAATCCCTGAGAGCCAGGGGGTTGATAGATGTCTGGCTATGGTGGCTGCGTATCAGCGTTATTCTGCGAGCCCGAATTTTCGGGGTGTGATGGTGATTGATGCTGGTTCTGCAATCACGGTTGATGTGCTTGATGAGGCTGGAAAACAAATTGATGGGTATATTGCTCCGGGTTTGGGGTTGATGCGCAATGCATTGTTGGATGGGACATCAAAAATTGCAGAGTCGTACAGTGGGTCGGATGAAGTTGAAGGGCTTTTGACGACGCGCAAATGTGTTGATCAGGGAGTGTACAGAGCTTTTGTCTCGCTAGTCCGCGGCTTTGTTGATGCTGCAAGAGCGCAAGGCTTGGCTTTGTTGCTTACTGGCGGAGATGCTTGGCAAATTGAGCGATCTTTTCCCGAGGAGTGTTTTGTTATTGTCGATGATCTGGTTTTTGAGGGTCTCGAAGTCGCCGCTGCGCAGGGTGGTGTTTAGCTTATGCGTTGGTTGGCGCTAATCTTCTCTTTAAATGTCGCGCTTGCTTTGTGGTTTTGGAATGATGCGCGGCAGCTAAAGATTGGTCCACGTTACCAGTTGACAGATGGTGTTGTTGAGCTGAAAGTCACAGCGTTGGGATCTGGCTGTCTTTTGCTTGGGCCGATATCTGAGCAACGCGTTGCTGAGGACTTTGAGCGCAGCGTTTCGCAGGCTGGTTTGGAGGCGAATCTCATAAGGGAAGATCAGGAGAGGGCTCCTCGATATTGGGTTTACTTCGGGCCAATGGCGGATTATTCCGAAGCCTTGGCTCAGCATCGAAAATTTAAATCTGAAGGTGTCGATAACTTTATTATTACCCAGGATGATTTGTATGGCGCGTTGTCTATCGGGGTCTTTGAAAACATCGATTCTGCGCAGCGACTTCAGACAATAATGCGAGCTAAAGGCTATAAAACGTCAATTCGCAATATTTTTAAGTTTGAAAGCCGTTGGTGGGTGGAAATTGCGGTGCCTGAAAGTGATCTAATTGTTAATAAAATCAATAGCATAAAGCGAGATCACGGTCTGGATTTAGAAATGAGAGAATTTTTTTGCAAAACGGTTGCATCAGCAAAATCTTTGCCTTAGTATAGCGGCCTCTCAAATCAGGGTGATTTTGCTGGTGTAGCTCAGTCGGTAGAGCAACGCACTTGTAATGCGTAGGTCGGGGGTTCGATTCCGTCCACCAGCTCCATTCTTTTGAGGTAATAGAGGGTCGTTTAACGGTTCTCGCTTGGAGGGGTTCCCGAGTGGCCAAAGGGATCAGACTGTAAATCTGACGCGTAAGCTTCGGTGGTTCGAATCCACCCCCCTCCACCAATTTTATTTGTGGCGGGTATCGTATAGTGGCTATTACCTCAGCCTTCCAAGCTGATGACGCGGGTTCGATTCCCGCTACCCGCTCCAGAATTTAAGCGCTCATATAGCTCAGTCGGTAGAGCACTACCTTGGTAAGGTAGAGGTCACCGGTTCAATTCCGGTTATGAGCTCCATATATAGTTTTGCGTGGTCTGCGCTCGTTTAGCGCACAGTCACTAATCGAGCGATTCTTAAGGAGATGTTCGGATGGCAAAAGAAAAGTTTGAAAGAAGTAAGCCGCACGTTAACGTTGGAACCATTGG
>DAITOW010000246.1:0-4610 GCA_036833965.1 Oleiphilaceae bacterium | reverse complement strand
ATTGGTTCCGGTGGGTTGACCGGAAAGGGCTGGCTTGAGGGGACCCAGTCCCAGCTTAATTTCCTGCCTGAAAGTCATACAGACTTTATCATCGCCGTGACAGCGGAAGAATTCGGGTTTGTCGGGGTGATTGGATTGTTGTTTTTATATCTTTTGATTGTGGTGCGGGGGCTTTACATTGCGGTAAAGGCTCAGGACTCGTACAGCAGGCTGCTTGCGGGTAGTCTGATTCTTACCTTTTTTGTCTATGTCTTCGTTAACATCGGGATGGTAAGCGGCATTCTTCCCGTCGTTGGCGTACCTCTGCCTTTGGTGAGCTATGGCGGAACATCGGTTGTTACTTTGATGGCTGCCTTCGGTGTGATTATGTCAATTCATACCCATCGCAGATTCTTGTCGCGCTAAAGCCTACAAAATCTTAATTAGAAAGTTCCCCACTTGCATAGCCATTGATGTTCGCCTCGCACTAAACTAGGAGTGAATTCGTCTAGTTAGGGTGTAGTAGATAATGAAGCTTGTTAGTACCTTGGTCATGTTGGTCTTGATTTCTGTGGTAGCGAAAGCTGATTACTCAGAGCATCCTGACGCGAAGGCCTTCATCGACAGTTTGGTGCAAGAGCATGGTTTTGATGCGGAGTTTGTCCGTAATGCCCTAAAGTCGGCAGAACGGAAGGAATCAATTTTAGCTGCGATTTCAAGACCGGCAGAGAAAACGCTCAATTGGGCAGAGTATTCAAAAATCTTCCTCACAGAGCAGCGCATCCGCTACGGCAAGGAGTTTATGCAGAAGCATGCGGACACCTTGTCGAAGGCTGAGGCTGAATTTGGTGTGCCCAAAGAGATTATTACTGCAATCATCGGCGTCGAAACCCGTTATGGTCAGAACAAGGGTAGCTTTCGTGTCCTTGATGCACTAGCAACACTGGGCTTTGACTATGAGCCTCGGGCAGAGTTCTTTAAAAAAGAACTGGTGCAGATGTTTTTGCTGGCTCGGGAGCAGGGTTTCAATGTAGAAGATCTCAAGGGTTCTTACGCTGGTGCAATGGGTTATGGGCAGTTTATTTCGAGCAGCTATCGCCATTATGCAGTGGACTTTGATGGCGATAATGTTGTCGACATTCTGAATAATCCTGTGGATGCGATCGGCAGTGTGGCCAACTATTTTAAGAAACATCGATGGCGTCAAGGTGAGCCCGTTGCTGAGCAAGTTGTACTTGATGGTATCGAATACAAAGAATTGCTCAACGACAGTTTGAAGCCGGCAAGGAAATTGGCTGATCTTCGGGCTCTAGGCTTTCAAGGTGCGAAGGATATTCCTGATGATGCGCCTGTAAAGATTTTGGAGTTGGAGGGTGATGACGGACAGGAATTGTGGCTTGCCTGGCACAACTTCTATGTTATTACCCGTTACAACCACAGTCATTTATATGCCATGGCTGTCTATCAGTTGGCTCAGCAGGTGCGTAACGACTGATGCAACGCTTACTGACTGTTCTGTTAGCTTGTCTTGTGTTGGTTGCGTGTTCCACCAAGCCCAGTCGCTACAAAATGGAGCAGGATGTCGACCCTGGCGGGCAGTTTGATGTGAGCAACGTACCGCTTGTGGTTCCGAAGTGGGAGCCTCTGAGTCCTCAGGGCAATCAAGCTAGTTACGAAGTTCTGGGTGAGCGTTACAGAGTATTACCCCCTGAGTCGGTTTACGAGGAAGAGGGTTTAGCATCCTGGTACGGGCTGAAGTTCCATGGTGAATTAACGTCTAACGGTGAGAAATACGATATGTATAGTTTCTCTGCTGCACACAAGACTCTCCCATTGCCAAGCTACGTTCGAGTGACCAATCTGGAAAACAATCAGCAGTTGATCGTGCGAGTAAATGACCGCGGCCCGTTTCATAGTGACCGCATTATCGATCTTTCTTATGCGGCCGCTATAAAACTCGGATACAAGGATAAGGGGACGGCCAGAGTAAAACTTGAACGCATTCAAGTCTTACCGCCTGAAACAGTGAGTGGGACAAAGTCCGATTCCAAAAAAGAAGCGGTCCAACCTGTGAAGGATAAACTTGTTACGTTTGTTCAGGTTGCTGCGTTTTCAAGTTATGACCTCGCTGAGGCAATGGGTAAGCGGGTTCAAGGAGTGCTGCCCGGGTCTAATGTTTTTCTGGCGGATACTCAAACTGCAACGGGCCTGCTCTATCGAGTGCGAGTCGGGCCGTTTGAAAATCTTGGGGAGGCTGAATCCGCAGTCAAGGCTTTGTCCGCTTCGGGGGTTGGTGCTCCACAGGTTATAACGCGCTCAATTAAGGCTCCAAACTCTTAGTGAGTTAGTTAAAAGGGGCTTTCTCTGGTGAATCACAAGGCTAGATAGGCTAGACTTGCGCTTCGCTGTTCGAAATAAAAAAGATTAGGGGTTTAGGTATTTTGATGATGAAAATACTACGTTTTTTGGTTGGTATTCAGGCGTTTTTAATTCTGGCCGTTTCTGCTTCTTTCGTTGGTGCGCAGCCCGCAATGATTCCGGCGCCTCCCCAGGTTGGAGCCAGTTCTTATGTGTTAATGGATGCAACCACCGGTGAAATTATCATTGAAGAGAACGCTTACGAGAGTCTGCCGCCAGCAAGTCTTACGAAGATGATGACCGCTTACATTGTCGAGAGTGAGATTGCGCAGGGTAATGTTGCGTTGACCGATGAAGTTCCGGCTAGTGTAAAAGCCTGGCGAACAGGGGGCTCGAAGATGTTTATTAAAGAGGGGACCAAAGTTCTCCTCGAAGATCTTCTCAAAGGCGTCATTATTCAATCAGGGAACGATGCAAGTATCGCACTCGCGGAGTTTTTGGCCGGGAGTGAAGAGGCGTTTGCGGATATTATGAATCAGCAGGCAGTGAGGCTTGGCATGACCGGTTCCAGCTTTATCAACGCAACGGGTTTGCCGTCAGAAAGCCATTACTCTACAGCGCACGACATGGCGTTGCTGGCCAGAGCGATCATTCAGGACTATCCGGAGCAGTATGAGGTTTATAAGGAAAAGTACTTTACCTACAACAATATTCGTCAGCCGAACCGAAATCGATTGCTATGGCGTGACAAGTCCGTTGATGGTTTGAAGACAGGTCATACCGAGGAAGCAGGTTACTGCCTGGTAGCATCTGCGAAACGGGAAGATATGCGTTTGATTAGCGTTGTTATGGGCACATCCAGCGAAGAGGCGCGCGTAAAAGAAACCCAGAAACTTCTTAACTACGGGTTTCGGTATTATGAAACCACCCCTTTGTATTCGGCTGGAGAGGTTTTGAACGAGACGAAAGTTTGGGGCGGAAGTATTGATCAGTTAAATCTTGGTTTAGCCGAGGCGGTTACGGTGACCATTCCGCGAGGCCATAAGTCCGAACTGGTTGCAACTTTGGAAATCGACCCCATTGTAAAAGCGCCGGTTGCGCTCGGCGACAAGCTTGGTCGCCTCTTGGTCACACTTGATGGCAAGACCCTTGTTGACCAAAACGTTGTCGCTTTACAAGATGTTGATCAGGGTGGGCTTTTCAAGCGTATCTGGGACTGGATTAAGTTATTTTTCCTGGGTTTGTTTAGTTAAGGTTGGAATGAGTGGATACACCAGAGCTTGAGTTTCCGTGCGACTATCCTATCAAGGTTATTTGTTCAAATGATCCGGAAGTCAGCGAAATTGTTGGTTCAATCGTATGTGAACATGCGCCGGGTTTTGATAAGACCAGCATCGTAGTGCAGGAGAGCAGGAATGGTAACTTTGTGTCCCTGCGGATTACGTTTGAAGCGACGGGGCGTGGGCAGCTTGATGCGATGCACCGCGCTATTACCTCAGTGACACATGTAAAGATGGTTATCTAGGCAGGACGCGTTGTGGGTAATGAACTAAGTAGTCGCAACGGATTATCGAACAATGGCAGAGATCTGATTGTTCGCTATGTCTGCGGCTTGGCGGAATATGAGCCTACATGGAAAGCGATGCAGGATTATACGGAATCCCGTGATAAGGATTCTGATGATCAACTATGGGTCTTGCAGCATCGACCGGTGTTTACTCAAGGGCAGGCCGGCAAAGCAGAGCATTTGCTAGCGACCGGCGACATCCCTGTTGTACAAGTGGATCGCGGTGGTCAAGTGACTTACCATGGTCCTGGTCAATTAGTCGTATACCTTTTGCTGGATATCGATCGACTGGGCATTGGAGCCCGGAAATTGGTCAGTATTATTGAAGACTCTATCGTTTCAACGCTTGGGCTGTACGGTATTGCCGCTGAGGCGAGACAAGACGCGCCAGGTGTTTATGTTGAAGGGCGTAAAATCGCTTCGGTTGGTTTGCGCATTCGTAAGGGGTGCTGTTTCCATGGTTTGAGTGTGAACATTGACATGGATATGGAGCCTTTCGCTAGGATTAATCCGTGCGGATACAGTGGGCTGCAGATGGCCCAGCTCTCAGACTTTGAGAATTGGGAGCCAGTGGATGCATTTGCGGGGCGCTTGGTCGAAGCTCTTCGAGCAGAGTTTGGCTATCGCGAGTTAGTAATCGAATATACAGAGACTTTATGACGAACAAATCCGGCGAAACATCTGTTGTTGGCGAGCAAGAGCGTGA
>DAITOW010000245.1:0-4623 GCA_036833965.1 Oleiphilaceae bacterium | reverse complement strand
TGTGTATAAGAGCCATATTGCCAAGAGTAAACATACCACAACTTCCCAGAAAAATTGCGAAACCGATACCTGCCGCAAGCATGAACACGGCCTTGATCGACCATCCTTTTATTTCAAGCGCGATCAGAATGGCCGAAGCGATGATCAGTCCACTAAAAAAAGACCAGATCTGTACCGGGCGCTCGGTTAATGCGAAAGAAATCAGCGAAGCGAAGAGGAACACGCTGGTAATAATGCCGAGTAGTAATACACAAACGAAAACAAGATCTGCATCGAGAACAAATCGCTTAAAGCTTCGGTGCTTGCGCGCTGCGTAAAGTGCAGGCAAAAAGTCACCGATTGCCGTCAGCAATCGCTCATAAATACCGGTAACAAAAGCAATCGTTCCTCCGGAAACACCTGGCACAATATCCGCTGCGCCCATCATCATGCCGCGCAAATAAATCCATAGCCAAGTCATAAAAAAGACACCTTAGCGTATTACTCCCGGCAAGAATGGAACAAACATAACCGGCTCAATAACATCCTTGGTAAATTGCTCACCCCGACGGGTAATAATTGTAAGATGCTGATGCACATCGCCCAAAGGTACGATCATCTTCCCGCCGTCTTTTAACTGGCGAAGCAGCTCTAGAGGAATTTCTTTGGGCGCAGCCGTCACCATAATCGCGTCAAACGGCGCTTGCTCAGGCCATCCGATGCCTCCATCGGCGTGACGGCTATAAATATTCCGATAACCCAAGCGCTGAAATCGCTCCTTTGCTTTCGTGAGCAAAGGTGAAATCCGCTCAACCGTATAAAGCTCAACCACCAACTGGGAAAGAATAGCCGCCTGATAGCCGGAACCTGTCCCCAGCTCCAGCACCCGTCGCGGCGCGCTTTCGAGTAGCAACTCGGTCATACGTGCAACGATGTAAGGCTGGGAAATAGTCTGGTTATGCCCAATAGGAAGCGCCGTATCTTCGTAAGCACGGTGTGCCAGCGCTTCATCTAAGAAAATATGCCTCGGCGTTTCAGCGATGGCTGACAGTACAGCTTCGCTTTTGATGCCCTTGTCTCGCAAACGCTGCACCAGTCGCAAGCGCGTGCGTCTCGAGGTCATTCCGATTCCTTCAATACTCTGCTCCGGCATTCTTACTTCGCCCCATCTAACCAGCGCTGCAAATCAGGTAGTGCACTATGCCTGGTCATATCGACCTGCATGGGAGTAATAGAAACAAAACCATGGGCAACCGCATGAAAATCGGTCCCCGGCCCGGCATCATCCCCCTCGCCGGCAACAGAAATCCAGAGCCTTTCCTTTCCTCGCGGATCAGCAAACTGCTCAGGTGGTTGTCCTTTCGCACGATGTCCAAGGCGCGTAATCTGGATACCTTGCAACTCCCCGTACGGCAGATCAGGCACATTCACATTAAGGATCGTTCTCGGAGGAAGATTCTCGATGTCCGGTCGCTCCAATATGTCTCGAACTACTTTCGCTGCGGTATCGAAATGCCCGTTACCACGATTAACAAGGGAAACTGCTATTGCCGGTTTCTCCAAAAAACGCCCTTCTATTGCTGCAGCAACTGTTCCGGAATACAAAACATCATCACCAAGGTTTTCATGAGTATTAATGCCGGAAACGACTCTCTCCATCTCGCCATCATATAAAGCGGTGAGTCCGATATGTACGCTATCCGTGGGGGTACCGTCCACACACTGAAAACCGTTCCGCAAAGTCGTTACTTTTAAAGGTCTTGCGAGTGTAAGCGAACCACTCGCTCCACTGTGATCCCGATCTGGAGCTACAACTCGAATCTCAGCGATTTTTTCAAGCTCATCGGCCAGAATATGCAACCCTTCAGCATTCACGCCATCATCATTGGAGAGTAATAGTTTCATAATTTCGACTTACTTAAGTGTCTGATTTGTCGCGCGCTGAGCCATCTTCTAGTTCGATGAACTCGGCCAACAAACTTGTCGCAAAAGCGCCAGTTCCCAGCGCGAAAGACAGAGTGAGAGAATCACCATTGATCTCCCATTCCAAATTTTCTGCTCGCATTCTATATGGACGCCGAGCCAAGGTCATTCGATTCTTATGCAAGCCAGCGACCAGTTCGGGAAAGCGTTCAAAAAATGTATTTTCCTCATCATTCAGGGGACTAAGGCCTTCAACAGGATCTCCGTAAAGGGGACCCTCCCCTTCAAGCCATTCACCCTGCTCGACTTTTTCTGAGAGCAAGGTGTTAAACAAATAAGATCGAACCGCAGACAGATAAAATGATCGCTGCGAACGTGAAGCCTTGATTTCGCCCCGGAACCACTGCCCGGCACGTTCAAGGTTTTGGGCATCTCGCCCAAAGCGCTGTACCCCAAAATAATTAGGGAAGCCTCTTTCCTTTAATTCGCAGAGAGTCTGATCGACAGTCTCTTTCTCAGACGCATCAACTGAGAGCCCCCTGACACATATACGAAAGGCATTTCCACGATGTTCACCGCGTCGTAACTTTCTACTGTGGCGCCCAACACTAATCAGACGAACTCCTTCGATTTCATCCAGCGTCAGGTTTTCAAAAGTCTGATTTCTGACGTAAATACTGAACCACTGACGCGTCACAGCCCATCGGTCTTTGAGCCCGGAGAAACCCACATCCATCTCCCGAACCTTAAAAAATCTGGCAAGCTGCTTCGCGACGAATTCGGTATTCTGGCCGATCTTTTCGATGAAGAGATAAAGATGCTCACCACTTCCTGAAAGCTCCAGATCCATTAGCTCTTCAACATAAAAATCTTCAGGTGCAGACTTGATCACCCCGTGTAAAAGTGGACGCGGATTTACACGGCAAAGCTCAGCAATGATCATAAGATTTCAACCAATAAAACCGTCGCCTGGCTCGCTATGCCTTCCTTGCGCCCGGTAAAACCCAACTGCTCAGTAGTTGTCGCCTTCACGCTGACGCAATCCATTTCGCATTCGAGGTCAGCGGCAATATTGGCTTGCATTTGAGAAATATGAGGTGCCATCTTCGGTGCTTGCGCAATGATCGTTGAGTCTAAGTTCTGCACCTGATAACCCTTTTCCCTAACGAGCGATAGGACGGCTCTTAGTAACGCTCGACTATCAGCACCTGCCCATTTTGGATCTGTATCAGGAAAGTGATAGCCGATATCACCTAGAGCCAGCGCACCGAGCAAAGCATCACATATCGCGTGCAACAAAACATCCCCATCTGAGTGGGCTTTCAAACCCTGATTATGAGGGATGCGGACTCCTCCGAGAGTAATAAACTCGCCCTCTTCAAATGCATGTACATCATAACCACTGCCGATTCTCATAGCTGCCTTAGACCTCGCTCTATCCCGCTCCTGGTTAGCTAAGGCCGAGACCTGCGCTCGCTGAACATTCTGTTCGGCGACCGCAAGATCCTCAGGGTGCGTAACCTTAATATTCGTGCCCTTACCCGCCACAATGCCCGGAGTGAAACCGGCCTGCTCGATTGCAGAGGACTCATCAGTGATGCTCCACCCTTCAGACAGTCCCTGTTTGAGGGCATTAAGCAACAAAGCATAACGAAATACCTGCGGTGTTTGTGCACGCCAGAGCGAAGATCGATCAACCGTTTTGATCAAGCCTCCTTCCGAGCGTTGTTTCATTGTGTCCGTAGACTGCAGCGCGAGCAAAACACCAACGTCATTAGCCTGCAGTGCAGACTCTAGAGCATTGATTTCTTCTGAAGAAATTAAGGGTCTCGCTGCATCATGCACCCATACCCAATCATCTGCGTTAGCCTGACCTTCGAGCGCCTCAAGTCCTTTCAACACCGTATCAGCACGCTCAGTGCCGCCAATGAAGCTAGTCACTCGTGGCAATTTCTCGAGACCTGTTGATGCAAAATACTGATCAGTTGGATGCAAACCAACAAAGATACCGTCAAAACTCTTCATAGAGGTGATGGCTTCTATCGTTGTTTGCAGAATGCTTTTATCGTGGATTTTGAGATATTGCTTGGGGAGAGCGGCGGCCATTCTGGAACCAATTCCTGCCGCCGGGATAACAAGCCAATGCTTCGGCTCTGGAGTGCGTGTCGCCATGTCTGCGTATTTCACTAATGATCGTTAAGATTGACCACCATAAAGAAGGTCTCATTGCGACCAATCATACCAAGATCAAGGCGCGCACGCTCTTCAATCACGTCAAAGCCTTTTTTAAGGTTTGTCACTTTTGCATCCAGACGCCCATTGCGCTGCTCAAGCACAGTATTTTGCGCCTGCAAAACCTCAACCTGGTCCTGCAACTGCCAAACTTCCAATATGCCGCCTTCTCCGACCCATAAACGCGCCTGAAGCGCAACAGTCGTTAGCAACAAGAATCCCCACAACAACTTCATTTTGGAACTCGATAAAACTCTAAAAATTAGGTGAACAGAAAAGTATTTAAGTATTAGTTCACTCTAGCCCACAGCTGGACATACCGCTAACTTGTTTAGCCCTTAAAAACATGTCGATATTGACATAATTCAAAACTGGCCAAAGCCAAAAAAAGGGCTATAAAGCCCTTTTTTTCAGCAATACTAATCGGCTTATTGGCCTTTGATCTCCGAACGCCCCTTGTAAGGAGCTTTGGCACCTAATTGCTCTTCG
>DAITOW010000244.1:0-4646 GCA_036833965.1 Oleiphilaceae bacterium | reverse complement strand
TCTACAACCCATGCACCCATATACCCGAAGACTTATTGATTGCGTTCCAAAGCTTGGCGAAGGCAGACGAACATTAGAAGCCATTAACGGGCTGCCACCTCGTATTGATCAACTACCAACAGGCTGTGCTTTTGCCGGGCGTTGTCACAAAGCGGATGCTTCCTGCCTAAGTACCAAAATTCCTGTCACGCAACTGGACAAGCGTTATGTTCGCTGCCTATATCCGGAGGCATCTTAAGAATGACCGACATGCTAATTGCTAACAACGTTTCCAAAGTGTTTGGCGGAGGTCGTACTTGGCTCGGTAAGACCAAACCAAAGGTACACGCAGTACAAAATATCTCCCTAACCGTAAAAGAGGGAGAAACATTGGGTATTGTAGGAGAATCGGGTTGCGGGAAATCAACGCTCGCGCAAGTACTTGTTGGGCTTTTGACACCCTCTCAAGGAGAAGTCATCATCAATGGGAACAAGCTCGAAACTTTAAGAAAAGACCCTACTGAATTAAGCAGAACAATCCAATACATTTTCCAGGATCCCATTTCCTCCCTAAACCCTCGAAAGACCATTTTGGAAACGCTTGAAGCACCATTGAAACACTTATATAAAATGGATAAGCAACAGCGTTTGGCTCGTATTCATGAACTACTGGACGCTGTAAATATTCGACCTGAATTTTTGAGTCGTTACCCTCACGAGTTTTCAGGAGGTCAGGCCCAGCGCATTAGCATTGCGCGTGCTCTTGCAGCGAATCCCAAAATAATTATTCTTGATGAACCCGTTTCTGCTCTGGATGTTTCTGTTCAAGCCCAGGTGCTTAATCTGCTGGAAGAGCTGAAGCAGCGCTTTAATTTAACCTATATCTTTATTAGCCATGATTTGGGAGTGGTCGAAGCAATTTGTGATAGAGTTGCGGTCCTTTATTTTGGAAGCATGGTTGAGTCAGGAAAAGCTGATAGTATTTTCTCTCACGCAAGTCACCCTTATACTGACTTGTTGGCGAGTAGCGCACCTGTTGTTGGTAAAGCGAGTTTATATGAACAAGTTACAAACGTTGAACTCCCAGACCCACTAGATCCCCCGCCAGGCTGCCCTTTTAGCGCTCGCTGCAATTACGCAATAGACCAATGCCTGCAATCAAAACCAACATTATCAAAACTACAAGGTGATCATGAAACAGCATGCCATAATCCGAGGATTCAAAGATCGACTCCCCAAGCTTGCTAAAGGGCGTGCTCAACTCACAGCAGATACGATCAAGGACTGGATTGTGGAACTGGGTCTAAAACCTGGGGATCGTCTTCCACAAGAGCCCGAACTAATTGAAAAGCTCAAAGTCAGCAAGGGGACACTGCGAGAAAGCCTGAAAATTCTCGAGACTCAAGATTTGATCCGCATGAAAACCGGTCCGGGCGGGGGCGCATTTATTTCGGAAATGAGCGTGAATGTTGCCACGTCGCTACTATCATCGCATTTTTTCTTTAAAGAGCTATCTATCGCTGACATCTATGAATTGCGAATCATATTGGAGCCGCAACTTGTTAAAGGACTTGCAACACATATAGATCAAGAGCAAATCGGAATCCTTAAAAGCAAGATGACGGTTTATTTACAACCACCAAAATCGATCAAAGAAGAACCTGAACATCGTCAAAAGGAATTGGAATTCCACGAATACATGGCAAGTCTATGCAAGAACCCATTGCTATCATTCGTATGCACATTTTTGATCAAGTTACTCAAGGATCTGACAGTCTGCCAACGCATATATAACATGCCGAACCAGGAGTTGAGGGAAAGCGGGCTTGCCTATCAGGTTCGTCTACTTGATGCCTTTTCGGATCAGGATGGTCAAGCTGCTTATGACATCATGCATGAGCACATGATTTCGGCAAAGCAACTTATGACGCTTAAAGAAGCCAAAATCAAGAAAGGGTTTCTTTAGAAAAGACAAAGGCCATGCTTTCGGCAATACAGCACTGAATCAGCACGGCCTGCAAAGCCAAGGCTCTCCCCAAGAGAAAGTATTGAGTTATTAAAGGTGACTACCGTAACCACGCTTCTCTAACGAACGCCCGTAGCGACTCATACTAAAGCAAAGTAGCCAGTCGGGCCTTAAGCAATTAAGGATTCCAAACAACTAGAGTGCACAGTGCCTTCAACTATTCCTTACGTTCTTCCTAGATAGGTCAAGTAAGTGCCTACGTAGACGCTCCAACTAACAAGCCACCGCTTAGAGGCACCAGAAAAGAAGCTGTCCAACGCGTAGTCCGAGCTCATGCTTCATAAGCTAGCGCTGCTATCGCGGGAGATGCTAGGCGCATCCGCTGACCCATGATTCATTCGCCTAATCAGCAGCAAGGCAAATATCGTCACCCGGAATGGCGCATTTAGCCAAGCCAAAGCGCCTTAATTTATTACGCTGCAATTAGTCATCATCACAATCGTCATGCTTTTCCTTGTGCTTCTTATCATGCATTTTGGAAAACTTCTTGCGCTGTTTTTCATCGAGCAATTCACTGATCTTCTCATGCGCTGACTGTCTGGACTCCTGCATCGCTTCGTGCATCTTCTGCCGCTCGGCATGTTGAGCCTGCATAATGGTCAAAATCTCTGCCTTTTGCTCTTCACTTAGTGAGAGCTTCTTCGCCATTTTCTCGACTCGTTCTTCAGGATTACCATAGCCTTTGTGGTGATCATCCGAATCCTTGTGGCTGCTAGCAAACGCAAGCGAACCGAGACCCAAACTTGCGAACAACGCAACTGTTACTAATCTCTTCATTTTTATTGGACTCCTTCTAACTTACCAATTACGAATTAATTGATTTTCGCTGCCTTTAACCAAAGTAACATAGGTAGTTACCCTTACATCGTGTTTAACGAACTATCCGGTCCGCTAAACACGTTTATCTGCCTCAAAACAACTGCGTACTAGGAAGTAAAAAGGCAAATCACCTCACTGGTTCGAAATCGCCGGGCTTCCATGTCTTATCGAAGAAGGGCTCGAGCGGCCCATAGATGCGAATTAAGACGTTGTAGCTCTTGTTTGGCATGGTCTGAATCCAGTTGCCCTCCTTGCCTTCCGGTGCCTTAGGACCAAACCACATCGTGTAAGAACCATCGGCATTTGGCTTCACAGATGGATTCAGGCTATCAAGGCCTGCAAGCTTCTGGTCGGTCTCGAGCATGGAACGGTGCTGAGAGTCATAAACCATGAATGACCAGAAATCCTTGGCCGGAATAGGCGCTGGCAGCGTGACAGAGTAAGTCTTCCCGCCATCAAGAAAATCGCCGTTCACATCTTGCGCAGCGATGCCGTAGACCGATCCCTTACCCACCGCAGGTTGGGTCATCGCTGGCGTAATACCAGTCGCGTAATAGTGCATAAAGATTCGGTCGTCGAGCATGCGCTCGCCGTTATCATAGAAAGCATAGTTTCCGCCGCCGGTAAACGGCGTGTTCCACTTGCGATCAGGCCAGATGTATTTACGTTCACTGCGCGGAGCAAAGGTAATTGCGCGGGCCGTGGCGTTGCCAATGGCTACCCCTTCAGTGAGGAGCTTTTTCATTCGGGCATCGGGTTCGAAGGGTTTGCCCTTCTTAATACCAATCGAGGCGAAAAGCCCAACCAGTTCCGGGTCGAATGAGTCGGCCGGTTCATACTGGATGACCGCGTCGAGTTCCTCAAAGAAATGAAAATCGTTGGCGTGAACGGTGTTCATCTGTTTGCCGGAGAGGTTGACGAAACGCTGCTTGGGCGGGTTCGCCACCTGCGATAGCGGATAGGTGCGGAAGCCAGCCTTCACGTTGTCGGCCGCGGCCTTCAGATCCCCGTCTTTGACAAACGCCCGGAAGAACGACAGGTTGCGGTAGTTCGGGGTTCTCACCACGAAGTAGCCTTCAGGCAATTCACCCTTGTAGTCGCGGTGTGCGAACAGATATTTGCCGCCCTTGCCCTGGTCCGGACCAGTGAAACCGAAATCGGTAATGAAGCGGAAATAAGCATCGTCAACAGGGCCAAGCACCCCTGGTGGAACCTCCACAACAATCGGCTCGTCTTTGACGTTGATTTCGAACATGTTGTAAATGGTCGTGGAATTGGCTGTCAGATAGAGTGAGCGCGCATCCATCAAATCCTCGAATATGCCCAGATCACCGACATTGACCCCAGCCTCCTTGATACCTTCGAGGATGGCGTATACCGAGGCTGCGGGAATACCATTGAGGAAGGCTTCCGCTCCGCGGGATGTGTCGAGGAAATCGTAGGCCTTCTTAATGGTGGCCTTACTCGGCATACCGTCAAAGAAATCAAGATCACCAAGCAGTTCGGTTTGCACCTTGTCCGGTGTTGTGACAGATTCGGGAACGTTTGCCTTGTACTTAGGTTCGTTTGCAAAAAGTGCTGTAGAGGCCGACAACAATAACACGGCGCCGGCAGCAACTCTTGCATGGTTTCTGCTTATATTCATCTTTTGTTCTCTTTGTATTTTTGATGCTGATTAAACTTGTTAACCGTTAAGATTTAATACCATAGAATCGGCCTTTCAGGTATTAAACATGAGACAGCGATTGAGATGTGCGAAGATTCCGGGCTGACGCCATAACATCGAATATGGGATGTGTTGGTAGCGACTAGCTGCTTAATC
>DAITOW010000243.1:0-4655 GCA_036833965.1 Oleiphilaceae bacterium | reverse complement strand
CGTATGCGCTTGAGACCATGTTTCGCATTCATTGTATGCAGCAATGGTATAGCCTCGGTGATGAAGCGATGGAAGATGCGTTATATGAAATTGCTTCGATGCGTCAATTTGCGCAACTATCACTGGATAAAGCCATTCCTGACCGCACAACCATTATGAACTTCCGGCACTTGCTGGAAAAACACAAGCTGACTCGCCAATTATTCAAAACGGTCAATCAATGGCTGTCTGACTGCGGTGTGATGATGACGCAGGGCACACTGGTGGATGCCACGATTATTGAAGCCCCCAGCTCCACTAAAAACAAAAAGAATGAACGTGACCCGGATATGCATCAGACCAAGAAAGGTAATGAGTGGCACTTCGGTATGAAAGCCCATATCGGTGTGGATGCCAAGAGCGGTCTGACTCATACGCTGGTGACCACCGCCGCCAACGAACATGACCTGAATCAGATGAAGAACCTGTTGCATGGCGATGAGGAATTCATCTCTGGCGATGCTGGATATCAAGGCGCAGAGAAGCGTGAAGAACTTAAAGAAAAGGATGTGGAATAGTTGATTGCTGAGCGTCCCGGAAAAGTTCGGGCACTGAAAAAGCATCCCCGCAAAAACAAAACTGCCATCAACATCGAATATTTAAAAGCCAGCATTCGGGCGAAGGTGGAACACCCGTTTCGCATCATCAAATGCCAATTTGGTTTTATCAAAGCTCGCTATAAGGGATTGATAAAAAATGACTCACAGTTAGCCATGCTATTCACCTTGGCGAACCTGTTTAAAGTAGACCAGATGTTACGACGACAGCCAAGATCTGTCTAAAATCCGGGAATAGCCCGGAATAAGGCCAAAATCCTGCCTAAAACAACGGCATATTGGCCTAAATTGCAAAATTAGAGTTTAAAAATTAGGCAGGTGATGCTGCGGCTTAACTAAGCGTTAAACTGCGGGACTTATTCGCAGTTTCCCTAGTTTGCGGCTAGTTTTGCGGAGCAGGCTGACTATGGGCTGAAACCTTTGTGTATTCGCGGATTCAACCCCGAAGTGCACCACTCGCTAAATTAAGCTGCTCTTCGTAATGTGTTGAACACGACCGATGGCTGTTTAAACCCAAGGCATTTCCTTGGTCTCGCATTTAGTGCTCGCTCAACAGCAGCAATCTGTTTGTCCGTCACCGTTCGCAGGTCTGTCCCTTTTCGGATGTACTGCCTCAGCAGTCCGTTAAAGTTTTCGTTCAATCCTCGTTCCCATGAGGAGTACGGATTGGCAAAGTAGATATCTGTTTTCAGCTTTTCCGCTACCAGCTCATGAGCGCAGAACTCTGCCCCGTTATCGGCGGTAATCGTTCTAACATGGCCGCGATAGCGCCATAGCATGCCAATCATAGCTCGACTTACATCAGCGGCGCTTTTCGCTGGCACTTTTCGTATCAGATACAGTTTACTTTTACGCTCAACCAGACTGACGATGGCACCTGTACCGTTTTTGCCTAATACGGTGTCGGCTTCCCAGTCACCAAACCGCTTTTTCTTATCAACAATAGCCGGACGACGCTCAATGCCAACTCGGTTCGGAATAATTACGCGCTTCGCGCGGCTGCCTTTTCGGTACTTGCGACGACTATGTCGCAACTGCTTGTGCAGCTTGCCGCCACTGAGTTTATCGCGCTGCACGAAACCGTAAATCCATTCGTGGCTGACGCTATGCCCTATTATTTTACCTACGCCAGCAATTTGCTCAGGACTCCATTTCTGGCTCAATCCGAACTCGACGAACGTGATAGTCAGCGCTGGTACACTAGATTTCGCTGCCTGACATCGTCGTTTAACTGTCTTAGCGTGAGCGACTTCAGGCAGATAGTGATTATCACGAATGCTGTTACGCCGGACTTCTCGACTGATGGTGCTGTGACAAACGTTCAACCGCTTCCCAATCTCCCGGTAGCTGAAACCCTCGCGTAAGTAGGCCTCGATCTGATATCGTTGTCCCTCGATCAACTGCTTGTATCTCATGGTAACTACTCATGTTTTTTGGCGATTACAGAGTACCACCAACATGCAGTTGATCTCTTCTCACCGTTTAACCATGAGTGGTGCACTTATTATCTGAATTCGGGTTTACTGAATCTGGTAAGATTTCTAATCACATTTGGTATTTAGTGCAATTAACGAAGCAATTGCTGCATCGCTGAACTTGAGGAACAGTTTTGAGCAACTGGAGAACCGCAATTTTTGGAGGAACAGTTTCGCCTGGTGCAGCAGAAGCAGGATGGGAAAAGCAACAAAGCCAATGTAACCAGGGCTGGGGGAGCTGTTTAATGAAACAGAAGAGATAGCCGCTGAACCTAACACTGAGCAGGAAGCTATTTACTCTGTCCGCACAAAGCGCAACCCGCTATCCCAAGCACCGCGTTAGGACGTGATAGTTCACGATATTGCTGAGGAAGATAAAGTCTGCTTTCACTCTCCTATATTTTCTTTGTAATTAATTCAGGATAATAAGGAATTATTACAAATCTTTTAAGTACCTCCAGATCCTAAGAGCGCAGAGATGCTTCAATTTAAGCTGCCGGCAGCTTGGTGCGAGGGGAGTATTAGAATTTCATACGCACGATAACAAGCGACTGGCATAAATGCTGCTTGCCTACAAAGTTCCGAAGTTAGGTGTATAAACCATAAACAAGAGGAAATAATTTATGTCTCATAATAAATTTACTAGTTGTATTGAAGCTTGCTACAAATGTGCAACTGCCTGCGACCATTGTTCAACTGCCTGTTTGCAGGAGCCTGATCCTGCGAAAATGGCAGATTGCATACGTGCAGACTTAGACTGTGCTGATATCTGTCGGCTAGCTGCGGCAGCAATGGCGAGAGGAAGTGAGCATGCCAAGCAAATCTGCCGTCTCTGTGCTGACATATGTGAAGCTTGCGGTGAGCTTTGTGCTAAACACGAACCGGATCATTGTCAAGAATGTGCTCGTGCTTGCAAATCTTGTGCTGATGAATGCCGTAAGATGGCTGCCTAAGCTAAGTAAACCGTACTTTGGGAGCGCAGAAGACACATCTAGCGCAAGAGTTTCTTCATTGCGCTCTCAATATTGAGAAACACCTTTCATTAGTCCAGTATATTGGCTCGTATGGGTGACATTGAGGTCAGTTCATGCTTCTTAAGTACCGTATATTTTTGATATTATCCGCTAGAACCCTTCTTTCAGCAGAGGTCATTTTTTTGCTCGATTTTAGTTGAGGTTTCGGACCCTAAGAACCCACTGTATTCTTCCGATTCTGCTCGTATTTACTGAGGATTTAATCTCATTACTGATGCTAATCAGGTTCGACTGCTTGTTGCCACTGTATTAAAAACTCCTTTATGACTTCCTCATCTACTTGAATTAACAAAGACATGCTCACCAGGTAGTAGTATCCCATTGGCTTGGGGCTACTTGCATACCATTATTTATTTGGAAACTGCTGAGGAATCAAAAATATCTGGTGCAATTAAAGTATACCCTTAACGCACTTGTAATTATTTAGTGCATTAATTCAAAAAATAAACCTATAATGCACTCACATTAAGACACCATTGTAAAACGCACTGAAATCTATGTTTCGAGTTTATGGGTACCTGAGAGCATCAACCGAAGAGCAAGATGCAACCAGAGCTAAAGCTGAATTAGAAAAATTTACCGAACAATTAGGGTTCGGCGTTGCTCACTGGTTTATTGAAAATGAATCCGGCGCAAAATTACATCGGCCTGAACTTTTTAGGTTACTGGATATCGCCATGCCTGGTGACGTTTTATTAGTTGAGCAAATAGACAGGCTAAGCCGACTCAAAAGTGAAGATTGGGAAAAGTTGAAGCGGCTGATTAACGATAAGAATATTCGTATTGTTTCACTTGATTTGCCGTCCAGTTTCGCATTGATGCGCAACGCCGATGAATTCACTGAACGCATTCTCTCTTCAATTAACTCAATGATGCTTGATTTCCTTGCTGCCTTTGCCAGAAAAAATTACGAAGAGCGACGAAGGATGCAAGCGCAGGGGGTCGCCAAGGCCAAAATAGAGGGGAAGTATAAAGGCCGTCGCGAAGACAAAGACTTGCATAGCAGGATATTACAACTTCTCAATGATGGACGTAGTTATAACTTCATTGAAAGGACGATAGGTTGCTCTAGGCACACTATTTCCAAAGTTAGCAAACGCCGCAAGGCAAAACTTGAAGAAGAGGTTCTGTAACTGTGCCATGAAAGCCAAACGGATTGCGCCAGAGGTACTTTTAGATCTGTCTTCACGGATGGAGCTATTCCCTGCGCGCTCCGATGAACGCAAAAACATTGTTAAATCAGCATGTGATTTATATGGTGTTTCCGAAAGCACTCTTTATCGACAACTACGTTCTGTAAACAAGCCCAAACCACTAAAGCGCACGGATTCAGGCAAATCGAGAGTCATTCCTATATCTGAGATGGAGAAGTATTGCGAGATTATTGCCGCGTTAAAAATTCGCACCACCAACAAGAATGGACGGCATATCTCAACGAATGTTGCTATTGATCTGTTGGAAAGTACGGGTGTTGAATCAGAATACGGTTTTATCAAGGGGTTCTAGGGATTTTCCCCTCTAAAAAGACATAATCCTCTGTAGACCACACC
>DAITOW010000242.1:0-4658 GCA_036833965.1 Oleiphilaceae bacterium | reverse complement strand
GAACCGAAGTGCTTCTTGATAGAGATAAGTTTTTGTTGACCAACGAAACCGTGCCAGCAACCTAGAGACTGCGTGTACTTGGTTTTGTCTTTGTCGAACTCAGCCATGTCACGACGCATAATAGCTGCTGTGTACTTAGCTACGTCCAGACCAGTTTTGAATTTGTTTTGTAGGCGCATGCGAGCTGCAGACTCTGCACTGATACCTGGGAAAGAATTAGCAACTTCTGCTGCTTTTACTTCTTCTAAATAACCTGCCATTGGCTTATCCCTCTGTTTTCGGGTTTCTCCCCGCCGAATCTGAAGCTATAGACAGTTTCGTCGATGCAGCGAGGCACTTCTTGAAAATTCGGAGCGAATACTAATCCCCTAGGGCTCATAAATAAAATATATTACTCATATAGCGGCTATACACTTGGAAAATAAGTAAAAACTTGGGTAAACCGAGAAAGGATAAAGTAAGGGGCTTTCCGTACTCACCCAGGTTAAATGATGCGTAATTAGCATGGCAAAATGCGGTCTGTTAACTTACAAACAACGCAATTCAAGTCCATTTCCAAGCTCACCAACGTAGTACCAAACAAGGAGTGAATATGACCGACAGGCAGATAGTAAGAATTGATGCCGGCACCATCGTTACTGTGGATAGTGAGCATCGTATTTTGAAAGATCACAGCGTGCTTATGCAGGGGGCGACTATTCTGGCGATCGTTGAGACTCGTGAAGCGGCTAAATTCAATGCGACTCAAACGTACGAACTGCCCAACCATGTCCTGATGCCTGGCCTGATCAACGCACATGGCCATGCGGCCATGACACTCCTTCGCGGTATCGCAAACGACTTGCCGCTTCAGGAGTGGCTCGAGAAGCATATATGGCCTACCGAAGCGGCAAATGTTGACTCAGACTTCGTCAGCTTTGGCACCAAACTGGCCGTTGCGGAGATGATCAGGTCGGGGACAACCACGTTCAGCGACATGTACTTCTTTCCGGAGGATGCTGCCAGGCAAGTAGACCAACTCGGCATGAGGGCTCAGCTTTGTTGCCCTATTCTGGACTTCCCAACCGCCTGGGGCAACGGTCCGGACGAATACCTCGATAAATCCGAAGAGCTTTTCAAGCGGTATCAAAATCACCCGTTAATCGATATCGCACTTGGGCCACACGCCCCGTATACAGTTTCGGATGGGCCGCTTACCAAAGTCTGCGAACTCGCCAGTAAACATGGCATGAGCATCCAGATGCACATTCATGAGACACAGCAAGAGGTAGACGATGCCGTCGCACATCAGGGCAAGCGTCCGTTGCTACGTCTCGATGAATTGGGACTTTTTGATCTTGATATCCCCATACAAGCCGTTCACATGACCTCGTTAAATGAGCATGAGATTAACTTGCTTGCGTCAAAGAAAGTCAATGTGATTCATTGCCCGGAATCCAACATGAAATTGGCAAGCGGCTTTTGCCCAACACACGAATTACATAAAGCGGGCGTAAACGTTGCTCTGGGCACCGATGGAGCAGCTTCCAATAACGACCTCGACATGTTTGGAGAAATGCGCACCGCTGCGCTGATCGCAAAAGGATATACCGGAAATGCATCAGCAATATCCGCCCGGGACGCAATAGCCATGGCAACAATCAATGGCGCCAAAGCCTTGGGGATTGATGGATATACAGGTTCTCTGGAGAAAGGAAAGCAAGCCGATATTATTGCGCTCGATCTGGATCGACTCTGCACCGCTCCTAGTTTTAATATCGAGGCTGACATCGTTTACAACCTCAACAGCCAGCAAGTTACGCACTCTTGGGTTGCAGGGGAACTTCTGTTAGATTGCGGACGTTTGACGCGAATAGACGAGAAGCAACTCATTCAACACGCTAAAGAGTGGTCTGTTAAGATCAAGAGCCGCAACTCGCCGAGCCAATTTATGCAAGCGAGTTTTTATGACCGAAACGGACCAAAGCCAAAATGTCGACGCTGCAGAAATCGCTAAATTTGAGGCACTGGCAAGCCGCTGGTGGGACAAGACCAGTGAATTCAAACCACTTCACGATATCAATCCTTTGCGCGTCAATTACATTGACGAACGCGCCTCGCTAGCGGGCAAGAAAGTTCTCGATGTTGGCTGTGGTGGCGGAATTTTGAGTGAAGCAATGGCACACCGTGGTGCGGAGGTGCATGGAATTGATATGGGCGAAGCGCCTCTGGCTGTCGCTAAACTTCATAGTCTGGAGTCCGGGGTGTCCGTCGACTATCGACAAATGACCGCCGAAGAGCTTGCAGAACAAGAAGCCGGCACTTACGACATTGTGACCTGTCTTGAAATGCTTGAACACGTTCCCTCTCCGCAATCTGTGGTCGAAGCATGCCAAAAGCTCCTCAAGCCGGGAGGCCATCTATTTTTAAGCACTATCAATCGCAATCCCAAGGCGTATTTGTTTGCCATCATTGGCGCCGAACATGTTTTAAAAATGCTTCCAAAGGGTACCCACGAATACAAGAAGTTCATCAAACCTTCAGAGCTGGGAACCTACGTCCGCAATGCGAATCTTGAAATGCTTGATTTGACGGGAATGACCTACAATCCGCTCATCAAGGAATACAAGCTGTCCCGGGATGTAGACGTAAACTACTTAATGCATACAAAGAAACCATCCTGATGATTTTCGTCAAAGGTGTGCTCTTCGATCTCGATGGCACACTCATGGATACCGCGCCCGACTTTTATCAGACCCTGCATGTTCTGAGAGACCGCTATGCTCTGCCTCGACTCAGCGAGGCAACCATCAGGAACCATGTTTCCGATGGTTCAAGAGCTCTGACCCATCTCTGTCATGCGCATGAGGAAATGAGCGATGCGCTATTTGAAAGCCGTCGCCTCGAACTTCTGGACGTATACGAAACACTCGCAGGGAAGGAAGCGAAAGTCTTCCCTGAGATGGACCTGATACTTGAGGAACTCGACCAGCAAAATATCCCCTGGGGTATTGTGACCAACAAGCCTCGCTTGTACACGGAGCTCATTCTCAACCGCACAAAGCTCAATCTGAACTGCAAAGTTCTCGTCTGCGCAGATGATCTAAGCAAAGCAAAGCCTGACCCGGAAGGCATTATCAAAGCCAGCCATCACCTTGGCCTCCATCCCGGAGATGTGCTTTACGTTGGAGATCATGAGCGGGACGTCATCGCCGGCCAACGCGCAGGTTGTCCGACAGCTGTCGTCACCTTCGGCTATTTCGATGAAAACGTAAACGTCGGTAACTGGAACGCCAGCGTTGTTATCACTTCGTTAAACGACCTCAAGGAACAAATCCGTTTTAGCTAGCCCTTCGTACTATAAGGTTTTGGCTTCGCCCGGCCTTGGATAATGGCTGATTTTTGCTCAAAAAATCTTGCAGCCACCCGAAGCTAAACTACTATCTTACGTGTTCTTCTCAGCAGGGAAATCACGTGCCAAACCACTCCGCTTTTATCATTGATGATTCAAAGTCTGCACGGGTTATGCTTTCACGCATGCTTAGTAAGTCCGGCTTTTCGGTTTCTGAATTCGAGTCCGGAGATGACTTTTTGTCTCACAAAGACGAGTTTAACACTCCGAGCCTGATCTTCATGGACCATATGATGCCCGGCAAGGACGGCCTCACAACGACAAGATCTCTCAAACAGGATGGTAAGTTCAAGGATGTACCAGTCATCATGTATACCTCGCATGATGACAACCAGTATGTTGATCAAATTAAGCAAGCCGGAGCTGCGGGAATTCTTCACAAGCCGGCGAAACAAGCTGAACTATCGGAAATTCTCTCTCAGAATGCTGGCAGACAAAGCATGACTAAAGACAAGCCCAACAGAAACAACGATGCCTTGCTGGTAAACACCATCAAAACGGTGAAAACCTTACAGGCTCAAGTCTCCGAACTTATTGAGGAAAACGCGAAACTCAAAGAAGAGTTACGAACGACGTTAAACGACAGGCAGAAAGCCGAAACGGACGCAACAAACCACGGCTCTCACGTTACACACGATGCGCTAACGGCATCTCTTCGCCAACTGACCAAACAGTTCGATGACAAGCTATTCACAAACGAGCAAAAAACATCCAAACAATTAGCATCGGTCAAACTAAGCGATCACGAACAAAGAGAGCTTGAACACAAGCTCGTAAATTCTGCGCAGCGTCACGCCGAGCGAGCGGCTGAAAAAGTCGCTACAAGTCAGGCGCAAGCCATTGCGGCAAAAGTTGCTGCCGCACAAAGTGATTTGATAACGCGAGATGCACTGCACTCGATTCGACACGCAGTAAAAGCACCCAAGCTTTTGGCAACGGTGTGCATCGTACTAACCCTATTCTCTATTGCCCTGCACTTTGTAGGTTAGCGCCGTCCGGAGGTTAAAGTGCTCGAAAAGCTTAGATCCATCAATCTTGCAAAGAAACTTGTCATCCTATCTTTATTGCCTTGCCTGGTCGCAACCGCATTTGCCTTGCAGCTTATTGCTATCGACAAACGCAAACTCAACGAAAATAGTGCTCTTGCCCACAACATCGAGCTCTCAGGATTGCTCGACAACATTGCGCACCAACATGCTGTTGAGAGAGGACTAAGCGCCGGTTTTCTGGGAAGTAAAGGCGAGATTGGCGGTGATAAGTTAAAGGC
>DAITOW010000241.1:0-4683 GCA_036833965.1 Oleiphilaceae bacterium | reverse complement strand
GCGGTAGAGTAATCAGTAATCTAAAAAGCATGGTTCGTCCTCGGGTGTGCAAGCTGTTTTCTGGTTTTTACTGGCTTAACTTTAGTTGAAAATCTTATCAGCGTACCTCTTTCGCGTTTTTTTCCTCGTCGGCAGAAACATAAAAACCAGGCTCCGGGATCTGGTGCTCAAATCTAAAATACGGCAACCATAAATCAACTTTACATTGTATACATTGGATAACTTTACGGTGTATAGTTGCGCCATATTGGTTAAATGCATGATAGGTGAAGGCGCATGACGAGATACGATGCGATAGTGATTGGGGCTGGAAACGGGGGCTTGACCGCGGCGGCGACCTTGGCGCGGGGCGGTGCTAAAACGCTTTTACTGGAGCGACACAATATTCCCGGAGGGTGTGCGACCTCGTTTGTACGGGGTGATTATGAGTTTGAAGTGGCCTTGCACCAGTTGAGCGGTCTCGGCACCGAGAAGAACCCTTTTATCATGCGCAAGATATTCTCAGAACTGGGCGTCATGGATAAGGTTGAGTTTGTGCAAGAGCATCACCTTTATCGCATGGCGATCAAGGATGAGTTCGATATTACTCTGCCGGCCAGTTGGGCTGGTATTCGCGATACCTTGATTGATCATTTCCCGGAAGAAGAGCAGGGCGTTAAGGACTTTATGCTGCTCTGTGAGCGCGTGGTGCTAGAAAGCTTTATGGGGTTCAGGGCAGCTCTGAAAATGAACAGCGAAGACATGTTGCTGAAAAACAGCAAACACTATGTTGAGCATGGTTTGCGAAGTGCTAAATCGGTACTCGATGAGCATTTTAAAAACGAGCACATCAAGACCTTGTTAGCGGCCTATTGGTGCTATCTCGGCCAAGCACCCAAAGACATTAACTTTGTCGATCTGGCGATGATGCTTTACGCCTATGGCGTCTTTAAGCCCTGGCATATCAAGGGTGGCTCACAAGCATTATCGAATGCTTTGCTTGAGTCTTTTCTTGAAGCCGGTGGTGAGGTGCAGTTCAACTGTGCCGTAGACAAAATTCTTACCGATTCCTCTGGTGATAAACCTCGGGTGACGGGCGTGCGAACCGAGCATGGCGAGTTCATTGAAACCCAGCAGGTGGTCTCGAACGCCAGCTCTGTGGTGACCTTCGTCGATCTATTGGACACGCCGTGTTTGCCAGAAGAAATTTCAAAAGACTTTAAGTCCCGTGAGATCGGTACATCGGCATTTTGTTTGTACATCGGTTTGGACTGCACGCCTGATGCACTTGGAATAAAGAACGCCTCGACATTTCTTGGTCACACCATGGATGAAGACTTGGTTGTTGAGACCATGGCAACACTGAATCCGCCAGTATCAACCATGCTGACCTGCTATAACGTCGATGACCCAAGTTTTGCGCCGCCCGGCAAAAGTCAGGTTTCCTTGCTGTGTTTGCAATATGGCAAACCCTGGGAGCAGGTTCCGTCAGAACAATACGCAGAAACAAAATATGCCTTTGCTGAGCATTTGATTGATCAGGCAGAAGAATTTTTCCCCGGTTTTAGGGCGCACATTGAAGAGATCGAAGTGGCCACGCCGCTTACGATGCAGCGCTATCTAAATACACCGGGTGGTTCGATTTACGGTTTTGTTCAAAACCCGGAAGACGGGGAGATCCATCGTCCCAGATACGATCAGGTAGAGGGTTTGCACATGGCCGGCTGTTGGCAGGGCATGGGCGGCTTTCAACCAACCTACATGGTCGGCCAGTCAACTGCGAAAGCCGTTTTGAAGAAGCTGGCAAAGCAAAAGGCATCAGAACAACAGACTGAAGTGGAGGTGGCGCATGTCTGATACATCTCATTTACTCAAACATTTAGTTGGCTATGTAGAAAGCCGAGAGCGCATTGCCGAACGCGAAAAGACCGGCAGCGATTTTAGCGAGGACAAGGGCAAGAACAGCGCGCAGATCGCGAAGCTTCATCCCAAGCGTTTGCAGTTGGAAGTCGCTGAGGTGACTCAGGAAACACCTTCCACCAAAACCTTTCGTTTGAAGAGTACTCACGGGGAATTGCCGCCTTTTCAGGCTGGCCAGTATATCAACCTGTTTGTCACCATTGATGGAGTTGAAACGGCGCGACCTTATGCGATTTCATCCTGTCCTTCGCACCGGGATTATTACGATCTGACGGTCAAGATCGTTGAAGGCGGCTTCGTGACGAACTACCTGCTAAACAAGGTAGAGCCCGGCCAGCAATTCAGCGCGACCAGTCCTATGGGCACGTTCTACTACAACCCGATCATTCACGGTAAGAAGCTGGTCTTTCTGGCGGGTGGCTCAGGCGGCGCGCCTGCCAGAGCGATGATTGAAAGCGTACTGAACCGGGGAGTCGATGCGGAATTTTATCTGGTGTATGGCAACAGCTTTGAAAATGATGTGATGTTTCAGGATACCTTTCAAGCGCTTGCTGCAAAGCACGATAATTTCCACCTCACCGAGGTGATTTCCCGACCAAGCGAAGGCTTTGATGGCTTGCGTGGCCACCTGAACGCTGAGCGAATCACCGAGGCTGTAGGAAGTGTTGAGGATGCGATGTTTTATGTTTGCGGCCCGACACCATTCAACGAGTATTGCAAAGAGCAGCTTGTATCTCTGGGCGTGAAAGATAAGCGGATTCGTATTGAGTGTAATGGCCCGCCAAAGCAGCCAAGCGCGCTCGAACATTGGCCTGCAGGTGCAGATGAGCAAGCCATGGTGACGGTAAAAGTGCGCGGCAAAGGTGAGTTTAAAGCGCAGGTCGGCGAGCCCTTGCTCAATAGCCTGGAGCGCAACGGTTATTTTGTCGAGAACGCTTGTCGTTCAGGCGAATGCAGTTTGTGCCGGGTGAAGGTGATGGAGGGCGAGGTGTTTAATGCACCGGAGTCGAAGTTGCGTAAATCAGATGCGACCTTTGGTTGGGTGCATTCTTGCGTCGCCTTTCCGACCACTGATATCGAAATACTGTTTTAAGTGCTAGCGCTCAGGAAATAGGCATTTGGGTCGACGTGGCAGCCAGATAGTCTTTTACGCTCATACCTTCAGGAATCGCTAGATGGCCATCGGTGATGAGTGCGGAAAGGCCGTGCACCATTGCCCATGCGCCTTGTGCCTGAATGCTTGCAGAGCGTTTTGACTGAGGTAGTCGCTCAAACGCCTGTACCAGCAGGGCATGTGGTTCCTTGCTCGCTTGTTGCAGTTCCGGGGTCATTTCCGGTGCGGTTTGGGTTTGCGAAAGCATCAGCTTGTAAAGCGAAGGATTCGCGATGGCAAACTCAATGTATTGGGTGCCGTAATCGAGGATAAGTTCGATAGGGCTTTGTTCGCCTTGTACGGCTGTCATGCGCTGAGTTAGTGACTGAAAGCCGGATGCAGCGATGGACTGAAAGAGTTCTGTCTTATTTTTGAAATGCGCGTAAGGTGCCATGTGGCTGACGCCGACCTCGCTTGCCAGAGCACGCAGTGACAAGGCCTCAATGCCTCGGGTATCCAGGATTTGCAAAGCCGCATCAATTAATGCGCTTTTCAGATCGCCGTGATGGTAACTACGTTCTTTGTTCACTGCGTCGGTACTGTCAGTGTTGTCGGGGTTGTTAGGAATGCTGGGAACGTTAGACACGATTTTACTTTGGCTGTTTTGAGATAAAAGAGAGCCGCAAACATATCAGGTTCGTAAGCATAGTCAAACGTCTAATGCGTTTGGCCTGAGTTTAAGAAAATAAAACGAATCACAACGAATGGAAAAACAACAATGACGGATGTTTCGTCAGACCAAATTTCGTCAAACGACAACCAAACAGAGATACCGACTCAAGACGTCTTTTTGAGCCATTACCTCGTGCAGGCGATTCGCGACGAGGGCGCCAGCCATGTATTTTTGGTGCCTGGTGGATATGTCGATAATTTCTCTCAGGCTTTGGTCGATGTAGAAGGCATCACGCCGATTGTATGTGCTTCGGAGGCCGGTGCGGCGTTTATGGCCGATGGTTTTGCCCGTTCGGCTGGCCGTTTTAGCGTTTGTATGGGAATCTCTGGCCCAGGTGCGAGCAATATGCTCACCGGGCTGAGCGCAAGCGCTGCGGATCAGACTCCGGTGCTGGTAATTACCGGTGATGCACCGCTTGTTTGGCGTAACCGCGATGCAATTCAGGATCCTGGTGTGCATGGTCTTAAAACAACGCAATTGCTTGGAGCGATTGCAAGCCAGCAGTTCGAGCTCACGAATGACAAACTCGCAGGCGATCATTTAAGGCGCTTGATGAGCACGCTCAAAGGGCCTAAACAAGGAGTTGCCCACTTGGCCGTACCTTTGGATATTCAGCGGGAACGACAGCCTTATCGTTACGAGGTGCACAGCACTCCTGCGGTTCGTACTACCCGTGTGCTGGATCAGGATGGTTTGAATCTCGCATTACAGATGATGGCCGAAAGCAAGCGCATTGTGCTGTTGGCCGGCTCTGGCGTGCGCAAGGCGAATGCGTTTGATGCCTTACGCCGCTTTGCCGAAACCTATGCCATTCCCGTTGTCACGACCATGAGTGCGAAGGGTAATCTGCCTGAAGATCATGCATTGTCACTGGGTGTGTTTGGCTGGGCCGGAAGTCAGAGTGCGAATGAGCTATTGATCAACGATGAGATTGATTGCCTTGTTGTGATTGGCAGCC
>DAITOW010000240.1:0-4710 GCA_036833965.1 Oleiphilaceae bacterium | reverse complement strand
CCTACAGGGCCTTCATCCGAACACTCAAACTGAGCCTGAAGCAGTCTTAGTATCAATAATTTTGCAGCGGTTGTGGTCTTTCCTGTTCCGGGTCCACCACTTACAAGAACCAGGCTCGAGACAAGCGCCTGAACTGCAGCGAGAGCCTGATAGTCAAACTCACTAATCCCTCTATTACCAGACCCGCTGCTGTCAAACCCGAACAGCCGCTGTACATAATCAGACATCTGCAATGCGGCACTCGATGTTTGATTGGCATTGCCGTCCAGACCGGCACCAACTCTCGCTGCCAACCACGTTTCGAGTGATCGATACAAGGCTGCGTGTCGCGCCAGATACCAATACCCATCGTGACAAACCAATTCAACTCGCACTTCCCTCTGCGAACCCTGTTCTTGCTGTCGGTAAAATGCAGCGAGTTCGCCAAGCGCTGAAGCAAGTGCGTCCTCATCACCGAAGAGACTGCGGGAGAACACACTGAGACTGTGATATTTCTGCAAACCCTTAAGCGACATACCGGCTTCCCCCCGGCTACTGGCATGCGACAATAGCAGCGCAACATCAAATACCAGGCCTGCCTGCTCTTCATTCATTTGCAAGCAAGAAACCGCTTGAAGATAAGCACTCTCGGCTGCGTAAACATCAATCCAGCGCAGAGATATCTCCGCTTGCGCGATGCTCTGCTTCAAAGATCTTAGCCTTGCCTGCATTGCCGTAGGCATGATCGAAGAGATGCTCGAAGGTTTGGTAGAGCCCAGGCTGTTCATTGGGCTATTCTCGGAACTACTCATGAGAAACGCCCTCCTCCACAGAACCCACCTGCGCGCCCATCAAGGCATCCAATCGCTCAATCAGCGCTTTTTCCGGTCTCGCAAAATAAACACCCGGCAAGGCGCTCTTGTCTCTGGAAGCATTGTCACCAACCATTCCTTCAGCACCTCCGTCCAACTCCATTCCGCGCAGGAACAAGTAATAGACCCCACCGAAGTGTGTATCGTAATCGTAGGATTCACCCACACGCTGCTTTAGCAGCCTGTGCAAGGCGACACTGTAAAGAAGATATTGCACATCGTAGCGATGATCGACAATGGCGGCTTCGAGCCTCGCATGACTATAGTCTTCCGCTTCAAAACCAAGATGATTGGATTTGTAATCAAGCAAATAGTAGCGACCGTCATGACGGAAAGTGAGATCAATAGCGCCTTTGATATGCCCTCTGAATTGCTCAAAGCCCAGGGCTGGGAGATCTTCCCGAAACGCACTCAGCGTTATATTCAGCTCTTTTGCGGCAAGCGCACTGACTCTAAAAAAGAATTCCGCTTCGACAACACGATCTTTCTTACTCAAGTCACGCAGACGAAGACCAGGTCCGTGCCCGGTAGACAACTCAAGCGCGAGAATACGCCGCACCCACTCAGCCAGATACTCCGCCCAGGCTTGCTGTTTAAACTCACTCACCAGCTGCTTTCTAACAAGCAGTTTGGAAATGTGCTCTTGCAAGCTTTCACCGGAACGAGCGTACTTCTCGATCAATCCGCCAGATTCAAAATCCGTATGCTCAAACAATGTGTGCAGGAAGGTTCCTGCGTTGCTGCCCTTGGGAAAATTCAGGATGTGGATTTGATTAGTCTCATTTGCATAACGTGCATCCACTGCCGGCTGTTTAACGACAGAATAAATTTGCGGATGCAAACGATGATGTTCATTCATTAAACCGGTGAAACTTTGAACACGCCAGTCACTTTTCACGTCTGGAGCCAGACGTTTCGGGCGCACGCTTTCCAAGCCCGGTTTATTTTCAAGCACACTGATATTTTGAGCAAAAAAGGCATCGAGCTCCTCATTGCTCCAGTAGGTATAATCAATCGAATTGTGTGCGCCCAACTCTTCCAATCGCGCTTGAAGCCAGCCTTTTTCTGGCTTATCGGCTAACTGGTTATTACGAAGCAAATAACCAAAGCCAGTCGCGCTCGTGTCGAGCGACTTCCCCTTGAACTCACTCGTGCCAATGTAACAGCGATACTTTGTTCTGGTCAGCGCGACGTAGAGCAAGCGGCAATCTTCAGCCAGAGCCTCTCTCGCAGCGAAACTCTTTTCTTTCTCGTCAGGCGCCAGCGCCAGAGTGAGCCGCCCTGAATCATCGTAATACCAAAGCGGCGGCCTGGATTCTTTTCCCGAGAACAAAAACGGGATAAACACAATGGGATACTCCAGACCCTTGGAGCTGTGAATAGTCACGATACGCACGAGTTCATCATCGCTTTCGAGACGAATCTCTTTTTCCTTACCCGGCTCAGCACCATCCTCAACCAGGCTCCGTGCCAACCAGTGTAATAAACTCGTCAAACCGGCCAGTTTCATCGACTGTGCCTGCAGCAATTCAGCGACCTGTCCAATATTGGACAATCGTCTCTCCCAAAGAAGCGCTTCATCCGCAGAACCGTTCCAATGCTCCAGCACGCCCAGCTCAACCATAGCCCTGCGGATCATCGAGACAACGCCGTGGTCTTGCCAGCACTTTCCGAATCCGCGAAAGCGATCCAGCCACTCTCCGGCGACATATTCATCCTGCTGTAATTCCTTCAAGCTCGAATCACGTAAACCCCATACGGGATCACTGAGACACTGAATCAATGCCCGTTCATCTGCAGGGTTTAATGCCGCAAACAGCAGCTTGTAAACAGAGAGCGCCTCTGCGCTGTGGAAGATCGAATCCCGATTGTCATAGCTGCACTTGACGCCACTGGCATTAAGATGCGCCTGCATCAATGCCGCCTCTTTCCGATCACGTACCAGCACCGTAATATCCGAGCTCTTTACATCGAGAGCGTCATCCTTTAACAAACCGACAACACGCGCAGCACAAAAACTGGCAAGGATATCGCTGGTGGCTTCCTTATTCAGACTTTTCCCATCATCCAATTCATTCGAAACCTGATCGATGTAAAGACCCGCCCCCCACTCAGGCTTTTCGAAGCCCATCCCGGAACGAACTTCGACATAAGGAATATCCTTTTCCAAAAATGGCTTGTCGTGATTTGCGTAAAGCGTATTAAAAGCATCGAGCACTGCCGTGGTAGAGCGCCAGTTGTCGCGCATGGTAAACACATGTCCATTGTCTGCATCCAGAACATCAGATCTCGCCTTGAGATAAGTTGCCATATCGCCACCACGAAAACCGTAAATGGCCTGCTTCGGATCACCGATCAATACCAGAGACGCATCATGGGAGGGCGAGGACTGTTGCGCAGCCACGCCAAAGACCCTGGAAAAAATCGGGTACTGCAGCGAATCGGTATCCTGAAACTCATCAATCAGAGCGACACGATAATGCTTGCGCAACTGCTGGGTCAGAGCATGCTCCAGCTTGGGGTCCAGCACTGCGTCATGCACTTGCAGAATCAAGTCATCAAAGCCCATCAAAAGCTCAGCGCGCTTTTTCTGCTCAAGCCTCTCCTTTGCCTGTACATAAAACGCTTGCAAGAACATGGCATCCAAGGCTTTTGGCTGATTCTCGAAATGCTGTTCAAGCACGACAAAAAATAGATGCTTTGGAGCCTGACAGCCTTTTCTAACATCGGCTCTAATACGGGAGTCAAAGAATCGATCGAGGTTCAGTTTCTCTACCAGTCCCCACGGCGCACCCTCTTCAAGCCAATCCTGGATCGCGATTAACCACTTCAATTTTACGTCGACGTTTCTCAACGCCGAAACGGCAACCACTCGCTGAACATCCGGCAAATGCTGCTCAAGCATATCGACCAGGGATTCATGCCACTGAACCTTGGCGTCAAAGCACCTCGCCCACCATTGCACAGGAGTTTCGTTTTCAGCACGCTTATGCAGCGCTGCAAGAGGTGTCACGCGCTGCGCTTGTCGACTGGAAAAGACACCAATAGCCGAAGACAGCTTTTGCGGGTTACCCCACTTTGATCGAATAAAATCGAGAGCCGGCTCCGGCACGCGAAGCACTTCAGCTCGCCAAAGGTCCTGACATGCCTGCAGCCATTCCGCTTTGAAATTTTCCTTAAGCGTTTGCTCGCCCGGCAAGTTCATTAAAACAGCATGCTCACGCGCAACCTTTTGACAGAAGCCATGGATAGTGTGTATCTCCGCCAGATCAACACTTTGCTCGGCCAGCCGTAATCGCAACAAATCCTGCACAAGATCATCAGAGCCTCGTAGCAATTCAGTCAGCAATCCATCAGCACCTATCGGATCCAGATTAACCTCTTTGATTCGTTCACCCCGCGCACCATTGGCAAGGTCCACGTGCTCCAGCACATATTCGATCAGGGTGATCGCTTCGGCAAACTTGTCGCGTATGCGCACACGCAACTCCTGGGTGGCCGCTTCTGTAAAGGTCACGACCAGAATCTGCTCAATCGTATAGTGCTTTTCCAGCACGTAACGCAAAACCAGATTCGAAACAGTAAACGTTTTCCCTGTGCCGGCACTTGCTTCGATCAAGGCCAGGCCCTCTAGCGGGAAGCTTGCAATATCAAGCGTCTTGATTCTGCTATCCACTAATCACCCCCCTCGAACGTAATAAGACTTACTGTTCCTTCGTTAGCATACACATTAGAATGCGCGGCTAATTGGCGAAAGATGGGCTCATCCTCCAGAACCGGAGGCGCGCCGCTATCCTGTCCTGCACCCGAGAGCTGACAATATCGTTGCCACAACATCGCAATATCATCTTTCGGCGGC
>DAITOW010000239.1:0-4717 GCA_036833965.1 Oleiphilaceae bacterium | reverse complement strand
CTAGTGGTTTCGTATGGTCTGTTAGAATTTACCCGCTCTCGGATGTTGGTTCGCGCAGGCTTGCAGTTTGATCAAGTACTTGCAAGCCCGCTCTTTTCCCGTGTGGTTCGTATGCAGCTCGCAAACCCCGCCTCTTCGGGACGTAACGCACTGGGCGACGCTGACCGCGTGAGAGATTTCATTACAGGGCAAGGCGTTCTGTCGTTTTTTGATGCTCCTTGGACACCTTTGTTTTTGGTTCTATGCTTTGCCTTTCACCCATGGCTAGGTGCGGTTGCTACTGTAGGTGCTGTGATCATTTTTGCCCTCGCGTTGCTCAATGAATTTATGACCCGGAAAAGCTTGCAGGATGCAAATCAGGCTGGTGCTGCTGCATCCAATTTTGCTGGCGCGACCCTGCAGAACGCCGAGGTAATTCGTGCTATGGGGATGGTAGACCAGCTACTTAACCGTTGGCTTGGGAAGCGCGATGAAATGTTGGCTGCACAGGCGCGGGCAAGCGACCGCGCCGGCATTGTTCTTGCCTGTTCGAAGTTTGTTAGGATGACATTGCAAGTGGCAATTTTGGGCGTTGGCGCCTATTTGGCCATGAAGCAACAAATTTCTCCTGGGATTATGATCGCAGCATCAATCGTGATGGGACGAGCTCTCGCGCCTGTTGAGCAAGCCGTCGGTCAATGGAAGCAGTTTGTCGCAGCTCGTCAAGCGAATGATCGTTTGAAAAAGCTCTTTGATAGTCTTCCAGACGAGACAGACAGAACAGAATTGCCAACGCCGAAAGGGCAAGTTTCCGTCGCGGGCCTCACCTCAGCCTTGCCTGGAGTAAAAGAACCCATCTTGAAAGGAGTAAGCTTTAGCATTGAACCAGGTGAGATACTTGCAGTGGTTGGTCCATCAGGCTCCGGAAAATCAACGTTGATCCGGCATTTGGTAGGTGTAGCGCGTGCTTCAGTTGGGAAGGTTGCCTTGGACGGCACCGACCTTCAGCACTGGAATCCAAGACAGCTTGGCCATTCGATGGGATATCTGTCTCAAGATATCCGTTTGTTCGGAGGGACTGTCGCAGAGAACATTGCTCGCTTCCAAGAAGACGCTGAAGACAGCGAGATTGTTGCGGCCGCAAAATTGGCAGGTGCTCACGATATGATCTCTGGTTTGAGTAACGGTTACCAAACTGAAGTTGGAGATTGTGGAAGCCAGTTGTCAGGCGGGCAGAGGCAGAGAGTTGGGCTTGCGAGAGCTATCTTTAGATTGCCTGCAGTCGTAGTTCTTGATGAGCCTAACTCGAACTTGGATAGTGAAGGCGAAGCAGCGCTGGCCGCCTGTCTGGAGCAACTTAAAGCCATGGGAAGAACAGTCATCGTAGCAACGCACAAAGCTAACCTACTGTCGCTCTCCGATAAGACACTCATTTTGAATGCAGGTAGTGTCCAACGGTTCGTCCCGACAAAAGAGCTTCTCCAGCCACAACCACCCAAAACTGCACATCCGCAAACCGTTAGTTCGGTCACCTCTCGCTAGAATGACTTGACGCAGTCGTGAAAGGCGTTTCTAGACCGTCGACCTGTCTACACACTGAGTACATGGACACCCTCCAAATGCGTGACAAAATTTCAAGATACTCGAGTCCGCAACACTTTAGCCGGATTGGCTATACGATTGTAATCCTGACTTTCGGAGTTCTTGGAGGTTGGGCGGCTTATGCGCAGATTGACTCAGCGACTGTGGCACCAGGTATCGTCGAGCTTGAAGGTAATCGTAAGGTGGTCCAACACCTTGAAGGTGGGATCATTCAGACGATCCATGTGAAAGAGGCTGAGAGTGTTTCTCAAGGTGAAGTTCTCATCACTCTGGAGAGCGTAGAGGCTCGCTCAAATGTTGAGCGCTTCCGAAACCGTTTGGAAGAAGCCATGGCAATTGAGGCTCGGCTTTTAGCCGAGCAAGCGCTTAGCGAAGAAATAGACTACCCTGAAAGTCTAGAAGTCGATCCGTCTCCGGCCCTACAGAACGTGTTAGATCTTCAAAGCATAATTCTCAAAGACCGTTTGGCCATCTTTAGCTCTGAGCAAGAAATTTTGCGGTTCCGCATTGAGCAGCTCGAAGGGCAAAGGGCAGGTCTTGCTCTGCAGAAAGACGCATACGAACGAAGACTAAAACTACAGAGAGAGCTTGTAGAGCGCTTGAGCCGCGGTGCTGAAAGTGGTGTCATCGAAAACAACGTGCTCACTGGGCGAAAAGATGCATTAATCCAAGTCGAAGCCTCCTTAGGGGAGGCAATTTCTGATGAAGCCCAAGTGGGCGTTGCTATTTCAGAGGCACGGCTCAATCAACTAAAGTTGTCACAAGAGTTCAAAGAGCGTGCCAACAGAGAGCTCCGAGACATTCAAACCGACCTCAAAGAAATCCGTGAAAACCTTACGGTAGCTCAAGACATATACCACCGTACGGAAATTAGAGCGCCGAGTGATGGGGTTGTACAAGATATTCGTGTAACAACCGAAGGGTCTGTCATTCGTCCAGGCGAAATTCTCATGGAGATTGTTCCTCCTGATGATAATTTGCTTATTGCAAGCCGCGTCTCACCTTTAGACATTGATAATGTTATGCCAGGCCAAGAGAGCGAAGTAAGGTTCTCAGCTTTCAAAGCAAAACTGACACCCGTCGTGTTGGGCTATGTGGAAAGTGTCTCTCAAGATATCATTACGCCAGAGCGTAGTGATGAAGAGCCGTATTATCTGGCCCGTGTCCGTGTCCCGGAAGAGAATATGAGCGAAGAGATGCGCCAAGGTCTTACAGCGGGGATGCCTGCTGATGTTGTGATCGTAAATGGTGAAAGAAGTGTCTTGAACTATCTTGTGTCGCCTTTGACTGATGCGATCGCTCTATCGCTAAGAGAAGAATAAGCAAACTTTTGAGGCCGCTGCTTGTTTGTCCCTTTATCCTTGAGTACAGGTGAGGCAAAATAAACCTACAGGGTTTCATCGGATGCAGACCTACTATTTTGATGTCACGGATATCGTTCTCTACATAAAAAATGAGACTACGATATCTGGGATACAGCGCGTTGCTCTTGAGGTGATTAAGCGTGCAGTAGGAATGCTTGGCTCTCAGCGCGTCAAGATAGGCATGTGGGACAAAGGTTCTCATAGCTATCTAGCGATGGATGCTGATTTTCTTCTCGAACTGGAAGAGTTTGACCCAGACTTTCTGGCGGCTGCTCTGCTAGGGAGACCTGTTCGCAAGGTGCAAGCAGTTCCCGAGATTCTTGCCCGGTATCGCAATCATCGCACGAAGTATTTTTATCATTGGCTGCGGGCTAATTTGGAAGAGCACAGGCAAAATCATCGTTATTTCGAGAGACGCGGCTCGACTCTAGAAAGCTGGGTGCTTGAGAAAGCAAAGGCTCGAAAAAGTTGTCCAGCGCAGCCGGTGCTCTCTCCTTCTACATCGATGCAAAAGCGGGTTCCCCTAGAAAAGGTGGCGAACCCAAGTGACCGGTTGATTATCTTGGGTGCGACTTGGGGGCTACAAGATTTCAACGCTCATCTCATTGATGTAAAAGAGACTCTTGGCGTTGATATAGACCTACTGGTTCATGATCTGATCCCACTTGTCGCGATAGAACACCTTGCGGATGATTTTTCTGAGACATTCTATCGTTGGTTAGAAGAATCTACTCTTTACTGCTCTCGTTATTTTGCAAACTCTCAGAACACCGGAAGAGATTTGCGACGTTTCCTGAGCGAAGTTAACTCCGACTTACCAATCAATGTCGTGCCATTGGCCCAAGCATTGGGAGATAATTGTGTAGGGCGAACCTCCTCAGACTTCAGATCTCAATTGAACGCGACGAAGGGTGTGCGTAGATCGGTTCTGAATATGACAAAGACACCATATGTCCTTGTCGTTGGTACACTAGAGACGCGAAAAAATATTTGGCGCTTAGCTCAAGCTTGGCAGCAACTCATCCAGGATCCCCAAGTGGAACCTCCACGCCTAATTTTCGCGGGGAAAAAAGGGTGGTACATTGATGAATTTCTGGATTGGATGAAGGCAAGCGGAAACCTTGAAGGGTGGATCAGCTTCGCGGAGAAACCGACCGACAAGGAGCTAGCCTTTCTCTTTCACAACTGTGAATTTACAGCGAATGTATCCACATATGAAGGGTGGGGCTTGCCGGTGGGGGAAGGTCTAAGCTTCGGGAAAACAGGTGTTGTCGCCGCAAATTCCTCTCTGACAGAGGTGGGCGGAGACATGGTCGAGTACTGCAATGCTCATTCAATCAATAGTATTCGAGACGCTTGTAAACGCTTGATCGTCGATGAGGCTCGACGTGCGGAGCTAGAGCAACGGATCAAAAGCACTCGCTTGCGCAGTTGGGATGATGTGACAAACGATATACTCGGATATCTGAACTAAGTATATCAGTGTCTGGCTGTGGGGCTGAGTGACGCATCGGAGGAGCAGGCTGCACTGCGACTGCTGTTTATCTCGAGAGGCGTGATACTGCGGCAACGATATCTTCAGCAACATCATCCCAAGTTCTCAATGCCGACTTTTTTTCTGCGATACGCTTGCGCAATTCTGTAGAGAACACGGAATCTGTGAGTAAGAGGCGAATGTACTCTGCCAAATCATCGGCTGCATCTGGGTCAAAATACAAGCCAAGATCACCGCAAACTTCTTTCAGCACAGGAGCAGTAGAGCATATAGCAGG
>DAITOW010000238.1:0-4725 GCA_036833965.1 Oleiphilaceae bacterium | reverse complement strand
GAGGCTGAATTGATCAAGTTTCAGGCTGAAAAACTGAAAATCCGCAAACAATTGCGGGATGTTCAACATCAGCTGGATCAGGATATCGATTCTCTCGGCACCCGCCTCAAGATGATAAATGTTCTGTTGATTCCGTCTTTGATCTGCATCCTTGCTGTCGTCATGGGTTTGCGTCAACGACGTCGAGCGAGCGCTTAGGCGCTCCGGTCCTTGAAGGAGAGGGGTTTGTACAGCAGCGATCAGTCTGGTGATCAGAGCATAGTCTCGCGAGGCAATGTTCTTGTTCTCGACTCCGGTGTTGGCGGCCTCTCGATCTGTCGCTCGATCCTTAAGCTTTGTCCGCAACTGCACATTCGCTATGTGGCGGACGATGCCGCTTTTCCTTACGGGACGAAAGATGATGATTTTCTCATCGAGCGGTTGAGCGAATTAATTGCACAGTGCCATGAACGGTTTAGTTTCGATTTGGTGATTTTGGCATGCAACACCGCAAGCACACTTGTTTTACCCTCGCTACGGGAGCGTTTTGATGTTCCTTTTGTCGGAGTTGTTCCTGCGATTAAACCGGCAGCAATGCAAAGCAGAACCAAGGCAATTGGTTTGCTGGCAACGCCGGGAACCGTCTCCAGAGAATATACGGATGCTTTGATTAGAGACTTTGCAGCGGATTGCTCCGTGTTAAAAGTGGGCTCTAATGCCTTGGTGGAGCAGGCAGAGCGTCTTTTGTTTGGCGATGAGGTGGATCAGCAGGCATTGCAAAGCGCTCTGGATCCGTTTGCAGATAATTTTGAAGATATCGATACAATCGTTCTGGGCTGTACGCATTTTCCTTTTTTACAAAAGCATTTGGCTTTGCTGATGCCTGAAGTTATCTGGATTGATTCGGGTGATGCAATCGCACGGCGAGTGCAATCTTTACTGCAAGATGCCCTTGAAAGGGCGGGCGGAGAGACTGGCTCTCCAGAGAAACATCAGGTTTTGTTTACCGGTCTTGCGCCGGATTCCAGTCATTTCCGTTTGGTTTTGGATGAGATAGGCATGAGCGATGCCGAGATATCCAGGCTCTAGTTTTTACTTTCTACTATTCGTAAATAAAAAAGCCAGTTGTCTGCTGTAACGGGAGTCAACTGGCTTTTTAACAGGGTTGCAGGAATGCTTGAGACCTAGATGGCAATCATCGTGGGGCGTTTGCTCAGCCTGTGAACGATAGAGTGGCCAGGCTCCGCCTTTCCAAAATAGAAGCCCTGGATCTCCTGGCAGCCCAGTTCGCGCAAGTAGTTAAGTTGCGTTTCTGTTTCCACACCCTCTGCAACGATATTGAGTTTGAGGCCATGTGCCATGCTGACGATAGCGTTTACGATGCAGGCTTCATCCATAGAGTCTTGAATGTCACGTACAAAACTTTGGTCTACTTTCAAAGTATGAATCGGAAGTTTGCTCAAGTAGTTGAGCGATGAATAACCCGTGCCAAAATCATCGATGGCGATCGTCACGCCATGCTCTGAAAGCCGGTTGAGCTTTTTGGTCATTTGTTCAAGATCATTCATGATTGTATTTTCAGTGATTTCTACTTCCAGGTTAGTGGCCGGGAAGCTATTCGCCTGCAGCGTAGAAAGCAGTCGTTCTACAAATTTTGGATGCTCAACCTGCCGCGGCGAAAAATTTACGGAAAGTCGGATATCAGTATGTCCGTCGGCAATCCAACTGCCGACTTCTTTACATGCCTGATCCAGAACCCACTCGCTGATATCCGACATCATTCGTGTCTCTTCTGCAAGGGGCATGAATTCTCCCGGGTATACCAGTCCGCGTGTCGGGTGCTCCCAGCGCACAAGGGCTTCAACGCCGATCACCTTGCTGGTTTTCGCGCTCATTTGAGGTTGATAGAAGACTTTAAATTCGCCTCGCTCAAGCGCCATGCGAATCTCTCTTTCCAGTTTGATTCGATTGGAATCTGCAACTTCCATTGAATGACTGAAGAATTGATAGCCGTCTTTGCCACGGGACTTGACGTGATACATCGCAACATCCGCATTTTGGATGAGTTGATCTACGTTCTCGCCTGCAGTCGGGAACATGGCGATGCCGATGCTAACACCAACAAAAACCTCGTGCTCGCCGAGCAGGAAAGGCTCCTTCAAGGTGTTTATCACTTTCTTGGCGATAATTCTCGCGTCTTCGGCGCTGCTTATATTAGGAAGGAGCAAGGTAAATTCGTCACCGCCAAAGCGGGATAGGGTGTCGCATCGTCGAATGACGTTGTCCAGACGTAATGCAACGGCCTGAAGCAGTCTATCGCCCATTGCATGGCCGAGCGAATCATTGATCACCTTAAAGCGATCAAGATCGAGGAACATGACAGCAAGTTCTTTGTTGTTTCTTTTGGCCTGTGCAAGCGCCAGATTTAAGCGGTCTTTGAACAGGGAGCGGTTTGGCAATCGTGTGAGAAGATCGTGATAGGCCTGAAAGTTAATGAACTCTTCGGCTTCTTTTCTCTCGGTAATGTCACGTGCAGTTCCATAGGTTCCCACAACTTGCAAAGATTCTTCGCCGTTGAGTTTTAC
The DNA here is from genome assembly GCA_036833965.1 of Oleiphilaceae bacterium. Taxonomy (GTDB): domain Bacteria; phylum Pseudomonadota; class Gammaproteobacteria; order Pseudomonadales; family Oleiphilaceae; genus PZPK01. The sequence continues at coordinate 2,161 of DAITOW010000238.1, read as the reverse complement.
TTTGCGCTCAATCGGGAAAAATGTGATTTCAAAGTGGCGAGAAGAATGTTCGTTCTTCTTCACTTTGAGTCGAAGCTCGGAGCTCCAGGCTCCGTTGCGTTTTTTGCCCTGTGAATCAAAGATGTACTTTGCGCGATCAATGTCATCTTCTTCAATAATTGTTTGATAGCTCTGGCCAAGAAGTTCCTGTTTTCCATAGCCGAGCAGGGTTTCAACTTTACGATTCAGAAAGGTGAAGCGGCCTTGGCGATCAAGCATGAATACGACGTCTGGAGAGCTGTTGACAATATAGCGATGCAATTCTTCCGATTTTTGCAGGCGAGCCTGCATGGAGTGGTGCGCTTTCTCCAACATTACTTTTTGCAGGCAGTTGCGCGTCGTGTTGATGAGTTCATCTGTATCGTAGGGTTTGCGCAAGTAGTCATATGCGCCCCGACGAAGTGCTTTGCTTACTGCGGAAAAAGAAGACTCACCGCTGACAACGATTACGGCAGGATCCATGTTGTTCTCGGCGATGAAATCCATCACCTGGTGTCCGTCCAGATCGGGCATATTTAAATCGAGCAGAACCAGATCGTAGTCGTCTGATTTCAGTGCTTCGCACGCATTTAGCCCGCCGAGCGCTGTCGATATGCGAAAGCCCTCAGAGCTTAATAGGTTCTCAAGGCTGGTCAGCAACCGATGTTCGTCGTCAACGACCAGTATTTTTGCACGTTCAATATCCAGGTTTGCCACCTGCTTTGACTTTATGATCTTCATTCTAGTTGTCAACCGCTCGCACTATAGTAGTTTGATATGCACGCCTAACCAGTTTTTTACGCTTCTATGAGCGCTTTGAGTGATTTGTTCTTCGAGCCATTAGTTGCTCGGCAACAAAACCTGAAACTGGGTGCCTTTCTCGTTGCTCCTGCATGTAATAGTTCCTCGCGCTTCCGTTACGAGGTTTTTTGTAATACTCAAGCCGAGACCTGAATGCCCATTACCCTTGGTTGTTGAGACCGGAGAGAACAGGTTTTTCTGTATTGACGGAGGAATTCCGGGGCCGTTGTCGTCGACTCTTATTTCCGTGAACCGCTGTCCGTTTACATTAACGTTTCCACGCGTAGTTATGCAGATTTTACCACCCTCTGGTAGCGCCTCTACAGCATTCTTTATAAGGTTCGTTAATATTTGTCTGAAGCTGTTTCTACCCAGTCGATGCGCCTCCAGACTGGGGTCTGCATCGAATTCACATTCAATTTGCTTTGCAAGGAAGAGTGAATTTTTGTACAGGGTTAGCAGGTTTTTGATCTCCAGGTTGATCTCGGACAACTCTTCGTTTTGCTGCTTGTCTTGCTGTATGTCCCTTAGGCGAAAGATGATATCACTGGCGCGCTCCAATTCTTCCTTAAGCACGGTAAGTTCTTCCTTTACATCCTCTTGATCCGAGAGTTTGTTGGATAAGCTAGTAAGGTAATTATTGATGATACTCAGGGGATTGTTTGCTTCGTGGGCTATTTCCCTTACTTTTGCACTAAGTGCGCTGACCTCAATGCTTGATACTGCAGGAGTTAAAGATGCTTCAATTTGCAAGCATTGCTCAGTGAGTTGCCGGGTCAGGAGTTCCAGAAAACTGGGGTGGATTTCTTCTATCTTGGAGCGAAGGCTGGCTACCACAACACAAATAACCCGCTTTTGCTCGCATATTGGAATACATAGCATTCCTTCAGAACCCAAATAACGGAGAATTTGCTGATCGGAAACTAGTGCTGTCGAATTATCATGGAAAGATGAGAGTACCTTGCGCTCGATAGCCGCCTTTGCTACCAGACTGCTATTTGATTCCATTGGAAACTGAATTGGAACCTGGCTTTCGTCATCGACCAGGGATAATTCATTGTCTTCTTTCCAGAACACGGCACATGCCCGCATACCGAATAACAGTGAAAGAGTGTAGGCGACTTGTTCAGAGAAACTCAATTTGCTGTCGCTGTTGCCAATCAGGCTTTTCGAGATGCTACTAAGGTTGTGATCCCGGACCGCTTTGGCGAGGTTAACATCGCTCTCTTGTTTGCTGAAATATAATGTTGTTTCATCAAGAGTGTGAAGATTGATGCCCATGCTGCTGGCGACTTCGTCTACCTCTTCGTTTATTTTACGAATAATCTCATTCATCAAGGAT
>DAITOW010000237.1:0-4730 GCA_036833965.1 Oleiphilaceae bacterium | reverse complement strand
TTTGCAGCCCGTGCGACCCTTGGATTCGAGTCACCCGGATATTGCTCTGGACAACAATCGCTGTATTTTGTGTGGCCGCTGTATTCGGGCCTCGCGCGACATTGACGGTAAAAACGTCTTTGAATATATCGGCCGAGGCGTACACAAACGGATTGGGGTGAATGCTGAGAACCTCGCAGGAACAAACGCAACGCTTGACGATTACGCGATGTCTCGTGATGTCTGTCCGGTTGGCTGCATCATCCGCACACACGAAGGCTTCTTTGCCCCGGTAGGACAACGACAATTCGATCAGGAGAAGATTGGTAGCCATATCGAACATCGTGATGACCCCATGCGCATACCCGTAAAACATATTGATCCAGGCGATTTTTCAGTAACACAGCAGCAACTGAAACCTGAGGGCGACGAACAATGAGAAAAAAACGCATTGCCACGACATCGCTCGCCGGTTGCTTTGGATGCCACATGTCTTTGCTCGACATTGATGAGCGCTTGATCGACCTAATGCAATTGGTCGAGTTTGAGCGTTCACCGCTGAACGACCAGAAAACCTTCAAACGACGCTGCGACATTGGCCTGATCGAGGGCGGCTGCTGCAACGAAGATAACGTGCACGTTCTGCGCGAATTCAGGAAGAATTGCGATATTCTGGTCGCTGTAGGTCAATGCGCCATCATGGGCGGACTGCCCGTCATGCGCAACGCCATTATGCATGCTGAAGATCCGTTACGAGAGTGCCTTGAAGAAGCCTTCACCACACCCAAGGTGCTTAATCCGGAAAACCACATTCCGAACGATCCGGCTCTGCCACTGCTGCTCGACAAGGTTTACACTTGTGTTGAGGTGGTGAAAATTGATTACCAGATTCCGGGCTGTCCACCGAGCGCCGATACGCTTTGGGCGGCACTCACGGCGCTCATCACAGGCAAAGAGCCGCATTTAGATTACGCACTGATCAAGTACGATTGATGTGGGTGGTTAACTGTTATGACGAATAGGTACGCTTAGGTATGAGTTCAAACAAATCACGCGTCATTGAAATCGATCCGATCACTCGCGTCGAGGGGCATGGAAAAGTCACAGTGCACCTAAACGAGCAGCACGAAGTCTCTGAGGCGCGTCTGCATATTGTCGAATTCCGTGGCTTTGAACGATTCATTCAAGGCCGCCTACTCTGGGAAGTCCCGGTAATCGTGCAGCGCTTGTGCGGCATTTGCCCTGTAAGCCATCACCTCGCGGCAGCCAAAGCTATGGATAGTGTCGTGGGCGTAGACCAGCTCACCCCAACCGCGGAAAAGATGCGGCGCTTGATGCACTACGGCCAGATCATGCAAAGCAATGTTCTGCATTTTTTCCATTTGAGTTCGCCGGATCTGCTATTCGGATTTTCTGCCCCATCTGGCAAACGCAATATTTTCAATGTCATCAAGGCCTTCCCTGAGCTCGCAAAGAAAGGCATTTTGATGCGCAAATACGGTCAAGAGGTCATCGAAGCAACCGCAGGAAAGAAAATTCACGGTAACACTGCGGTGCCTGGCGGGATCACTAAAAATCTAAGTTTGACCGAACGCGATGCCCTGCTCAAAGACGTCGACCAAATGATTGAATGGGCCGAAGAAGCGGTCGAAATCAGCAAGAACTACACACTCGACAATCTAGACCTTGTCAAAACCTTCGCCAACTTTAATTCTCACTATATGTCGCTGGTTCGCGAAGACGGAGCTCTCGATTTATACCACGGCGAACTGCGCGCCGTTGACAGCAATGGCAACCTGATTTTCGACCAGGTTGATTACAAGGGTTTCGACAATTATCTTCAGGAAGAGGTTAAGCCCTGGTCGTACATGAAGTTCCCCTTCATAAAAAGCCGCGGCAATGTCGATGGCTGGTACCGTGTAGGTCCGTTAGCGCGGATGAACACCATCAGTTATATAGACACGCCAAAGGCAAATGCCCAACACAAGGTATTTAAAGACTTTGGTCAAAACAAACCGGTCAGCATGTCGCTTTGTTACCACTGGGCACGCATGATTGAAGTGCTGCATTGTACTGAAAAGATCAAAGAGCTACTTCTCGATCCGGATCTGCAGGGAACGGATCTTATTCTCAAAGGTCAGCGCCGTGAGAGCGGCATTGCAGTGATCGAAGCCCCGCGTGGCTCACTCTTTCACGAGTACAAAGTCGACGAGCACGACATCGTGACCTATTGCAATCTCATCGTTTCCACGACGCACAACAACACCGCAATGAACCGCGCAGTGACTTCGGTTGCCAAACATTACCTTAGCGGTCATAAAAAGATCAGCGAAGCGATGATGAACCACATCGAAGTGGCCGTTCGCGCTTATGACCCCTGCCTTTCCTGTGCCACGCATGCGCTAGGGCAAATGCCCTTACAAGTTGAGCTGTTTGATGCCTCGGGTACCCTTATTGATCGCGCGCAGCAATACATGGCAGCGGATCTGGAAAAATGAGCAAGAAAAAAGGGTCGATTCAAGTTATTGGATATGGAAACCCTGGACGGCAGGACGACGGTCTTGGGCCCCGCTTCGCGCAAGCCCTTCGTGATAAGGGCTATGAGTTTCCAATCTCCGACCCTTATCAGCTAACGGTGGAGGACGCCCTATCTTTTTCGGACGACACTTTGGTCATTTTTGTCGATGCGACTAAAACGCTCTCCTCAACCTTCACATTTGAGGAAGTGTACCCTGGCACTGAACATGGACTGTCCAGCCATAGCGTCAGCCCTGAGTCCTTGCTACAGCTTTCCGATACCGTCCTGGGAGTCAAACCTCGCGCCTATATTCTCGCCATCAAGGGCTATGAATTTGATGATTTTGAAGAAGCTTTAAGCCCAAAAGCGCAGAAAAACCTTGGTGACGCACTCGCATTTTTTGAGCACTGGTTGAGCAGTGAACACAACACCCAGAGTAATGCTACGGATTACGAAATCAAGGGTAGAATCCGCCATGCATGAGCTTAGCTTAACCGAGGATCTATATCAGATCATTCAGGATAAAGCACACGAGGACGGGTTTTCGCGTGTCGAAAAAATCCTGCTTGAAATCGGAGAACTGTCGCACGTTACAGAAGACGCCATGCGCTTTTGTTTTTCATCCGTCATGAAAGGCAGTTGTGCTGAGGATGCAGAACTTGAGATTATTCCTGTTGCCGGCATAGGCCAATGTACCCAGTGCGGAACGACTGGTGCCTTGCATCATTATTACGATCCCTGCGAGACATGCGGCGCGTTTGGTTTAAGCGTCGTTGCGGGAGATCGTGTACGGATCAGAGCCTTGGAAGTTGTTTAGGAGTTAATATGTGTACCACCTGCGGTTGCAGCAGCCTTGAGCCGAATAACAGCCTTGAGCATGATCACAGCCCAGAGCCATTAATTAGCCATGGTTCAAACACTAGCGAAGCGCATCACGCGCAGCATACACACCATCATCATGTGGCGACCAATGCTCGCTTACTTGAGGTAGAGCAAGACCTTCTAAGTCGCAATAATCGTTATGCGGAGCAAAATAGAAAAAGCTTACAAGCGAACGCCGTGCTTGCGCTAAATCTAGTCTCAAGCCCGGGTGCTGGAAAAACTACCCTACTGGTCGAAACAATCAAGGCCCTGAATACGCCTGACACAATCGGCGTTATCGAAGGCGACCAGCAAACAGATCGTGATGCCCAGCGCATCACCGAGACAGGAGCAGCAAGCAGGCAGCTTAATACGGGCAAAGGTTGTCATCTTGATGCCCATGCCGTGGGGCACGCTATTGAACACTTCCCCCTTGATCAACTCGACATCCTGTTTATTGAAAACGTAGGCAACCTAGTTTGCCCAGCGGCATTTGACCTTGGCGAATTTGCAAAAGTGGTTGTGCTTTCAGTGACCGAGGGAGATGACAAGCCACTCAAGTACCCGGACATGTTCAAAGCGTCATCCTTAATGTTGATCAACAAAACGGATTTGCTGCCTTACGTCGATTTTGATGTCGCCCAGGCAATTGAGTTTGCCAGACGTATTAATCCCACAATCGAAGTCATTCAGCTATCTGCCAAGACACATGAAGGCTTTGATCTCTGGCTGGAATGGCTAAAGGCGAACGCTCCGAGCAAGGCAGATACCCAAGATGCAGTTGTCTGAGCAAGAAGATCTGCTCGTAGAACATCTGCGTGTGACAGGACGGGTTCAAGGGGTCGGATTTCGTCCTTTTGTGCACCGTCTTGCAACGTCGTCTGGTTTACGTGGTGGGGTTTCGAACCAGTCAGGCGCCGTGCATATTCAAGTGATCGGAGCGGCGGCTCAAATAGAGGGTTTTAAAAAGGCACTTGTAAGTAAGGCACCGATAAATGCCAGGATTGATAGCGTCACCTTATTAAGAACCTCTGAGCAAAGCGTTGCCTGCAATCGATCAAGTGAGGCTTTTAGTATTGAAGCGAGTTCTGAGCAACTCAAGGCTGACCCCTACGCCGGTTTTCCAATTGACTTCGCACTTTGCGGTGAGTGCCTGAAAGACATTAAAGACCCGAATAACAAACGCTACGCTTACGCTTTCACATCCTGTGCAGAATGCGGACCGCGCTTTGCCATAACCCGGGGCCTGCCCTTCGACCGCCAACGAACCTCAATGTCGCAGTTTCCGCCATGCGCTGCCTGCCAGCAGGAATACCTAAATCCGATGGACAGACGCTTTCATGCGCAGACCATTAGCTGCGCGGATTGCGGA
>DAITOW010000236.1:0-4740 GCA_036833965.1 Oleiphilaceae bacterium | reverse complement strand
AGACAGTAAGGATCTGCTGCCGCGACTCATTCACAATGCCTACTATCTTAACTATCGCTATGACGACGTGTTGCCGGATATCCCCTTCGAGATGTCGACGCTGCGATTTCAAAGCCCAACACGTCCATTCGTCGAGGTTGAACCCTCTCGCCCGGATAACCGTTATGCCTTCATTACCAACCCGGAACAGAATAATGGCACTCTGGTTAACGGCACTCATTTGAGCACCCAGGGCTTCTTTCTAAACGATCGAGCTCTCGCCCAGACAGTCACAGAAAAATCTGATACAGAATCGCAGCTCTATGGTTACGACTACAACCCGGTGTATTACAAGCTCTATCGTATCAATGAGTATGAACCGGACACATCCCTGATCTCCATCGCCAATCCGGTCGAGCCGGATTATGGTTTAAGCCCAACCTGGCTAACTGGAACCGGGTACGGCCTGACTAACGTGTTGAAACTTACTCAAACTGGAACAAATCCTGATGAGTATGAGCGAAACGGCATTGCTGAAACCCATCGATATTTTAGCTGGGAAGTGCACGGTTTAAGAGCTTCCGCAGAACTGGATGAAACTGATATTTCCGGTTCAGGAAAAGGGGATTATGACGTATTGGAGTTTTCGATAGAGCTTGATGAGGACGGAACAAACCCGGAGCCGCTGCTGGTAAGAGCCGAGTCTTTAACCTGGGACCCGAATGGCAGCAGTTTCGCAGAGGGTCAACCAACTGCCCATTACAGAACCTGGGAGCTGGCGAGAGACAAAAACAACACCGTCACCTTGCGCACGGAACAAACCAGAGCCCCGGCAAGCCGCTCATTTAACTTGTATGAGGTTAATAGTGTTGATGACGACAACAATCAGATACAGGTTCCAAACGGCCTCATTACGCTCGACGGGCAGTCCAGACTGGTAACCCTGGGGCATGTTTCTGACAATGGGGACCACATGGCCTTTGCGATCGACAAGAGCGATACGCGAGGTGCAAAACGCGGTCTGATACTGGCATCACGTCAACGTAGCAACAGCATTCAACTGACCGATGGTTCCCCATTAGAATTTACCATTAATGGCAACGTGCTCTTCATGGACAACGATTCGCATCAACCTGCAAGCCTCAATGAATCACGCCTGAGCATCGCGAAAAACGGCACCGGATGTACAGCAACGCTTGGTCTGCAGTCGGTTTCGGTCGAGCACTCACTCGCGACAAACCCCGAAGGGCAGATTCTTGATCCGGCATCGACACCTCTCACGTCTTATCCAAGTACGGCGTGCACACTCAATGCTGGCAAGGTAGAGCTGCAATTTTCGATTTCTTCAGGCCCTTTTAGCGGCCCTATGACACTTCGAGGCTTTGCGATGAACGAAGACGGAGCGTTGGGATTGACGGTAAAGCAGATCAATCTTCTCTGGCTTCAAAACAATGCACTAGGGCTTGTATTTGCCCAGCTTGATCAAGGTTTGAATGCCGAGTTCGAGAACTAGCCAATGAGCAACGATAGCGAAAAAGCGCCATTTGCAGAAACGGGAACGACAGGAACCACAGAAGAACCGGCTCCCGGAAAATCTCTGGCAATCGTCCCCCAAGCTGCGCCAGAAAAAATCACGGAAAAACGTTTCCGAAACAAGCTTAAACATGCGGTAAAAGCGGCTGGTAAGGAAACGATCGAAAAAGCGTTCCTGCTTTATTACACGATGCGCGACCCTGCGACACCTACCTGGTGCAAAACTGTGATTGCCGGCGCGCTCGCTTACTTCATCAGTTTTATTGACGGCATCCCTGACCTCACACCGATGCTTGGCTATACCGATGATCTCACAGTAATGATTGCGGCCATTTCGGTGATCGCGACGCACATTACTGATGAGAACAAAGCCAAGGCCAAAGAAAAAACAGAAAAATTATTCTCATAACAGAAGCTTCACCTCTGATATATTGAATCGTTGTTTTAGCATCGCTAGACTGCGCAAAAACAAAACAAGAGGTACGCAATGCTTAGCTTTTTACCGGGCACCCTTCGCGGCGTTCTGATCGTGTTGATCATTATCATCAACACCATCGTTTGTTTCCCATTTTTGATGTCGGTGGCACTGCTCAAACTGATTCTCCCGATTCCTGCTCTCAGCGCGATCTGTACCAAACTAGCAATCCAGATCGCGACGTTCTGGATAGGCGTCAATAGCTCACTGTTTACCCTGTTCCTGAAGATTGACTGGCACGTCACGGGTGTTGATGAACTGAGCAAAAACGACTGGTATCTGGTTAATTGCAATCACCAATCCTGGGCTGACATTCCTGTTGTTCAAAAAGTGTTTAATCGGAAAATCCCCATGCTCAAATTCTTCCTTAAACAAGAGCTGATTTGGGTGCCTCTGCTTGGCCTATGCTGGTGGGCTCTTGATTTCCCGTTTATGAAGCGCTCTACCCCGGAACAGATAAAGAAGAACCCCAGTCTGGCGGGCAAGGATCTTGAAGTCACCCGCAAGGCCTGTGAGAAATTCAAATACACACCAGTGTCGGTCTTTAACTTCATGGAAGGAACGCGACTTACCCCGAGCAAACATGCCAAACAAGGTTCTCCTTTTGACAATCTGCTCAAGCCAAAAGCAGGCGGTGCAGCTTTTGTTCTGGGCAGCATGGGCGATGTTATGCACACCATGCTGGATGTAACAGTGCTCTATCCTAACTCCCCTACCAATATCTGGGATATGTTTTGCGGCAAGGTGAATTCTGTTGTGGTGGATGTGCAAAAAGTAGAGATTCCGAAAGAGTTTCTAGGCAAGGATTATACAAGTGACCCTGAATTTAAGGCGGCCTTCCAAGCCTGGGTAAACGAGCTATGGATTAGCAAGGACCAACGTATTGCAGAACTAAAAGCACAGTATGAAAAATAGTTCGCTAGCGTAGCGGTCAATAAGCTCGAAGCAAGAAAACCAGGCCCATAGACAGAAAAAAATAGACGCTTAAAACAGTCACAAAAAAGCCGAGCTCTTAGCTCGGCTTTTTTGTTCTAGGTCGAATTTAAGTTTCGATTAACGCTTACTTGAACGGCGCAATGCTGCTGGCGTGAAGTCCTGGCTGGCAAAAGACTTCCCGAAGTTGTAACGCGTTGGCTCCTGGTTAACCATTCCATTCGCGATATAACGACCTGAGAGCAAGTCATGCACGGACTCTATCGTTGTCAAAATCGCGCCCACTTCCGGATAAAGCTTGTTATGCGCTTCCGCGTGACGCCAAAGCTCTCCACGTCCGTCATAGTGATCAGCGACAACAATTGCCCATGTATCCTCATCAATATAGAACGTACGCTTGGAGTAGATATGACGCTCACCTGCTTTCAGGGTGCCTTCTACAACCCAGACACGATGCAACTCGTAGCGGGCATAGTCACTGTTCAAATGGCCGGGCTTAACGAGATCGGCATAGGTGACAGACTTGTCATCCAACTTGAACGAATTGTACGGAATGTACATTTCCTGTTTGCCAATCAGTTTCCAGTCATAACGATCCGGGGCACCATTGTACATATCGAAGTTATCCGAAGTACGAAGACCATCAGAGGCCGTACCCGGACCATCGTATGCAACCTGCGGCGCTCGACGAACACGACGCTGGCCTGCGTTATAAATCCAGGCGCGACGAGGCTCTGCGACCTGATCGATTGTTTCATGAACGAGAAGGACGTTACCCGCCAGTCGGGCCGGCGCTGTCACTTCCTGCTTGAAGTAGAACATAACGTTCTCGTCCTGATTATTTGCGTAATCAGTCAGGGCATGTCGCTCAGAGAATTCTTCAAAAAACTTAACCGGCTGATACGTACCACCTGAGGTTGGCGTTACCTGAACCGAGTAACGCTCAAAACTACCACCGCGGAATCGCAAAATATGGTTCCAAACAACTTCCAAAGCAGCTTGTGGAATCGGGAATGGTAATACACCGGTCACGTTGCTCAGCGCGTTACCGTCTTTAATCAACTCTGCGTTGGCCGCATTCTGTTTTGCAAATCCAACAAGCTCGTCAGTGTAGGTCGCAGAACGAACAGTTTTATAGACAGGCATCGTGTAAGAATCGTAGGCATTTAACATTGCCTTCTGACCTTCACTCAACTTGTCTGCATGCTCCGCCAAATTCGCCTTGCTAATAACAAAACTTGGCGATTCAGCTGCCAGTGCATCGCCACCTGATTTAAGGCCACCATCCCACGCAGGGATTGAGCCATCACCATTCCCTGCTTTCTCAGCACCTACAGGCGTCAATTCACCACCAAGCTTTCCTGCGTCTGCAGCAGAAACCTTTGCAAAAACAGGAGAGCTGGCAATGGCGGCAGAGAGAATCCCTGCCACGTATAAAGTTTTAGTGATTTTCATCAAAAATAACCTCGTTAAATCCGGCTACATCCAGATTAGCGATAACATTAGAATGAATAAGATACGCTGACGGTTGCGTTATCTCGGTCATGTAACGGGTTGAAACGGCTGTTTCCGTAGTACGTTGTATAACCCACCTTGGCTTGGTACTTATTAAGGTAGTCTGCCGTTAGAGAAAGTCCAACTGTTTGACGACCTTCGATAAAGTTTGCACCTGGGCCAGGCGCGTAACCATCAACGTCATGCGCGAAAGACAGGGTCGGGGTCAGGTTTACACCCGCTGCAACGTCGTTGTAGACCAGGGAAGCACGCACGCGATAACCCCAAGAGAAGTCAGTGGTGTAGCCTTCTTTGTCACAGATACC
>DAITOW010000235.1:0-4747 GCA_036833965.1 Oleiphilaceae bacterium | reverse complement strand
GGGCATGAGTGATCAATTCGGCTTCCGGAAGCTTCAATAAGTAATCCACTGGAAATGAAACAATCAAACCATTAATCGGCTTGCGACTGCGAAACTTCTTCAGCAAAGCTAAGAAGCCTTTCCACTCCACTTCATCGAGCTCATTTTGCGCGTTCTGTGTGGTATAGCGCCCCGCGGTATCGAGCAGTACCGCCTCATCGGTAAACCACCAATCACAGTTACGCGTTCCTCCCACACCTTTCACCGATGCGCCAACGGTGTCAATCAACGGGAAATGCAGATCTGAATTTAGTAATGCAGTGGTTTTTCCTGCTCCAGGAGGGCCGATAATCGCATACCATGGCAGCACATAAAGGTAGCTACCACGCCCACCTTCTTTTGTTTTAACTTTCTTTAATAGCTGCAAAGCAGATTGAAACTTATTGGACAGCTCCGCTACCTCTTCTTGCCCTAAAGGCGTATCCGCTTTCGGCGCACTGGCCATTTCTTTGGCCAGGGCTTCGTTTTTGCGCTGACGCACAAAGAAGTGCTTAAACTTAATGACTAAGTAAGCCAGAAAAATCAGTGCAATTAAGCAGCCTCGAACCATACTCGAAGCAAAGGGCTCCATATCACCGAAGCTAATCAAAGGTGTTACGAACCATATCAGCAATGCCACAATCAGCAATGCAATCACACCAATCATCATTTTTAACAAACGTAGTAGCCAAACTGGCAGTCGCGGTATAGGCAGTCGCATTAATTATTTCTTCCTTGGTTACGCCAGATAAGATTGGAGAGCAAAACGATCTCTACACGACGGTTTTGAGCTCGACCTTCTCTTGTTTTGTTGTCAGCAACGGGTTGTGTATCGGCTTTTCCTTCGGCTTTAAAGCGCTCAAACTCTTGCGTATATTGTCTGAGTGCACCGGCCACGGACTCCGCACGAGCTTTGGATAGATGCCAGTTAGAGGGGTATTTCAACGTACTGATAGGCTGATTATCAGAGTGCCCTTCTACAACGACGGCACCATCAACCTGAAGCAGAGCCTGAGCCACTCGCTCGACTAATTGACTGTAGTTGGACATTAATTGCGCCTGCCCCGATGCGAAGAATAAATCTCCCTGCATAACGATTCGGACATTGCCATCACGCTCATTGACGGTTACTAAACCTTGCTCAATTTCTTCAGCAAGAAATGTACGCAAGGTTTTCAGAGCCGAAACATCAATGATTCTCGGGCGGTCTAAGGTGGTCACCGTATGCTGTGCCAACTGCGCCATTTTTTGATATGGCTCTGAGGAAGATTGGTTCAATAAGTAGAGCAAGACAAACAGTAGCAATGCCAGAGCACCGGTTAAGCCTGACGCAAACACCCAAAGAGGAATAAAACGACGTAACCCCCGCCCAGTAATATTGCCGCCTTGCCAGTTCGCTGATAAATAACGAGCAGGCTCTTTGCGCTGCGAGCGAATCAAACGAAACAACTTGGAGCGGATTTCAATAAGCTTCCCAGAACGGTCAGCTTCGAGCGCATAACGCCCTTCAAAACCTAAGGACAGACACACATACATCAGCTCTAATAAGTCGATGTTACCCGCCGGATCTTTTTCCAAGTTATCCAGCATGACAAAGAAGTTTTCACCGCCCCAGGTTTCTTTATGAAACAAACTCAGCAAGGAATCATTTTGCCAATCACTTTGACCGCCCCATGGCGTATTTAGTACCGCTTCATCAAGTAAGGTGCACAGTATGTAACGACCAATCATGACCGTTCTTGCGTCAACACCAGCCTTTCTAGCGTTCGCCTCATAAGATTCCATTTCTTCAACAATCTGTTGGCGTAACAATGCAGGACTTGGATTCGTCTGTGATTTACGGATCGCAGGAACCAATGACAGTAATTTAAAAGCCGCACTTTCTAAGCGATTCAGACCAGAAGATGAAAATTTATCTGGGTCATCCAATAAGCTTGCCCAGTTAACATCGCCTTTTATATTGTTTGACGGTATTTGGTCTGCAAGCGTGGCTTGACCACCAGGAACAGGAATGATGACCGTACGGTTGCCATTAAAATCCATTTAGATTGATTCCAATTTATCTATTATTTAATAACCCAAAGTTCGAGAGAAATACCTGGGAACTGACTGCCTACGTGTAATGCAAGTCCCTTCGAGTCGGTAATGTCTTGCCACCATTTACCCTGTGTCTTCAATTCAAAGTAAACAGCACCGGAATAGAAAGGAAGCTGACGTGGCACTGCGGCCATAGGAGCAATTTGAACGCCTGGCAATTGTTTATTCACCAAGTCAGTGATGCTTTCAATTGAGCCAATTTTGGCTTGTAGCGGCAGTAATCGACGCAGTTCTTCATTCGGCATATCTGCCCTAGCACACAACACAAAGCTTGCTTGGCGATCCAGTTCTGGAATGTAACCAATACGAATGCCAAAGCTTTTGATTTCAAGCTCAATTTGCATCGCACTCTGATCCAGCAAGATACTCAATCGTTGCTGTAGTAACGGTTCGAATTTTTCAAAGGTGGCTTGCAAGTCACTGTGTTCGTATACTGGAGCCTCTTCCAGGCGCTTCTCTACGTGGGTATACGTTGCTAGCTCCGATGCCATTTGAATGAGCGTTTCATACACCCGCTCTGGATGAACGTTGTTGGCTCGAAGAAAGTGATCCAATATGGGTTGGTAGCGATTGAGCATTTGAAGTAACAAGAAGTCTGAAATCTCAACACCGCTGCCCTCACCTAGTGATTTCAGACGCTCGGCCAATAACATTGCTCGCTTCAGGGCAAGTCCTTGAATGTCTCGAATCATGCTCATTAATGAAGCGTTGCTGGCAATATTTAATGCCGCGGGAATAAAACGTTCATCTAGCTCAATGGCTTTATTTTTGATCGATTTAATTCGAGCAATGGCAATGGTCGAAAACTGTTTAGGACCATCTTGATCAGTAATCACTCGGACTTTCTTACTAGCAAGTTCAATGTTTGCATGTGTATTGGATTGCGCCACGATGTCCGGCACGTCCATATCAGCTAAACGAAACCTCGCATTGCTATCTTCAGCCTGCTGACGATCAATGTCATTCGCCCCCGCACGCCAAATTGGAACTGCCAGATACACCATTGTGCCTTCGTCACTCTCTTGAAGAGCCAGAGGCATGGGTACATCATCTTCTGAAGGCATATCGATTATCGTACCGTCTGGCATAATGGCGCGACATTTGGTCAAGATCACATACCCGAGCCTTAACGCAGCCTCATCAAATACAAGTTCTGAGATGCCCCACGCATAACTATTCAGCTGATGAGTCAGTGCAGTCAGACTCCATTCCATATGACGATCTTGTTGCTGAAAATGTTGCGGGCGTATAAATGCCCCTTCCAGCCACGCCACTTTTCTATGCCAACTCATGAACTATTACTCTTCTTCATCCATTAATGAAACTTCGTTTTTTGATGCCTCAGCTTGCAGTGTCATACGCTTGTGCGAACCAATTAAACGCCTCAAAAAGCCGCGTTCGTCTCTCACTTGGATTACGTCATGCCAAACGGCATGATCTAAATCACGATACCCGGCAACAACGCCAATAAACTTTGTTTCTAAATCTAAGTCCGTTACCACCTGGGCGGTTTCGCCAGGCTTAATAATAAAAATTCGAGTGTCCAATAAGCTTGATGGGAGTGGGTCATCTTGGTAAAGATCAAAGAAATCCGCTCGTTCGAACTCAGTGGTGGAGCTCAGTTGATATACTCGGATTTCAATCGGCGAGGGCTGACCATTGATGTCAGGGTTTAATGACTCTGTTGCTGACATATCAAATTGCAGCTTGATCCCCTCTTCTTCTGCGTCAGAGAAAGGATTAATCGAACAGCCTGAAAACAAGGTACAGCCAATCAAAATGCCACCAAGCAAAATCGGTTTCATCGAATTTTCCTTAACTGATTTTCGTAGGCTTTACCGAATTCATTGGAAAAGAGGTCTTGAAACTCGTCTTCCATCATAGCGCAGATGTCATGATAGTAGTCTTGATACTCTCGCCAAAGATCCGTTTTATTGCGACTAAGAAGCCCTTTGTTGTAGCGTGGGCGTGACTCGAATTTTTGCGTCAGCATACTGGGTTCAAAGCGCTGTAAAAGGTGCATAAAAGCTGCTTGTATACCGGACATCATGGCCAGTTGATGGGCTTGAATATCTTTGAAACCTTCTTTAATAGAGCTTTCCGCAGGTAAATACGCAGATGAGCCCCCCATCAACATTATTTTTAAGGCTTCATCTCCGGAAGGTGATAATTTCAGCGGGTTATTGTCAACTGGACGGATCATCGTTTGCTGCAATCGGAACTCACTTTTTACCATGCTTCGAGTTGCCAGCGTGTCTATCGTACCTTGAGCAAATTGACGCAGCATTCGTCCCATTAACTTCGCTACATCGGCTTTATCTTTACCGTGTAATAAATGCTCAGGTAAGCCAGCTTCATGCATCATCAAACTAAATAAATCTGGCTGCTCAGTATCAACATTTGTTGTGTTGTTTGAGGGTGTTGTATGACGGTGCATCTGAGACTGCTGAGTCACTTGTTCCTCTAAACGACTCACCATTGAGCGCTCTTGAATATCAAAAGTAGGCGCAGTTTCTTCACTAAGGTTTACAGCGACTTTTTGCTCACCCAAATGTTCTAAAGGCTCTTCTGGTTCGGCCTCTTTTGGCTTGGCGTCCGATGTAATGTCCAACAAGCTCTCCAGAGTTACCTC
>DAITOW010000234.1:0-4754 GCA_036833965.1 Oleiphilaceae bacterium | reverse complement strand
CGACACTGCAACAAACCAAGAATGTGCTCGACATCCTTAATCCAGTGTTGCGCATTCTCCTTGCCCTGGGTCGCCAGGAACTCGAGAAACATCGGAATGTAATCAGGTAGCTCATGCTGACTGATCTCCAGACCGGCTTCACGATATACATTCACAAGGTCAACCATGGCCTGACCACGGTCACGGCTTTCGCCGTGCACGTGTTCAAACAACCACAAACCAAGAGAGCGACCACGCTCAAACTGGGCGCCGTATTCTGCCTGCCAATCCATCAGATCTTTCTGCAGATTGGTTTCAAGAAACGCTTCCAGTTTGTCTTTCAGCTCAAGGCTCAGTTCAGACGCATCAATAATGCTTAGGATCGCCTCTTCGTGCTCGAGGATATCCGCATCGGGATAATCCATAAGTCGAGAAATAACACTTAAAACTTCCATGGCTTAACCCTCGCTCGCGTCAGTCACGTTGACGATATTGATCATCGAACGGTTACTTGGCTTGTTACCGCCAAACAGGTTCACATCACTATTGCCATCGCTACAGCCGTTACCGAAACTGAAACCACATGAGCTCTTCATGTCGTAGGCGTTTTCAGCATAAGCGCGGTGGCTGGTAGGAACCACGAAACGGTCTTCGTAGTTGGCAATCGCCATGTAGCGATACATCTCTTCAACCTGATGCTTGGTGATACCCGCTTTCGCCAAGACCTCAAGATCTTCCTTGCCTTCCACTTGCTGCGAACGCTTGTAGGCGCGCATCGCAAGCATACGCTCAAGAGCACTGAGTACCGGCGCTTCATCACCAGCAGTCAAAAGGTTTGCAAGATAACGCACCGGAATACGCAATGATTTCAGATCCGGAATCACGCCATCCATACCAATGCGGCCCTGCTCTGCTGCGTTCTGGATTGGAGAAAGCGGCGGAATGTACCAAACCATAGGCAAGGTTCTGTACTCAGGGTGCAAAGGCAACGCAACTTTCCAGTCCATCGCCATTTTGTAAACCGGCGACTCTTTTGCTGCTTCCAGCCACTGATCCGGAATACCTTCCTTGCGCGCTGCTGCTTGAACTTCAGGATCGTTCGGATCCAGGAAGATGTCGCACTGCGCCTGATAAAGATCTGTTTCCAGAGCGGTACTTGCCGCTTCTTCAATGCGATCCGCATCATAGAGCAACACGCCGAGGTAGCGGATACGGCCAACACACGTTTCAGAGCATACTGTTGGCTGACCAGCTTCGATGCGTGGGTAACAGAAAATACATTTCTCTGATTTACCGGATTTCCAGTTGTAGTAAATCTTCTTGTACGGACAACCGGAGACACACATTCTCCAACCACGACATTTGTCCTGATCGATCAACACGATGCCGTCTTCTTCACGCTTGTAGATCGCACCGGATGGACAGCTTGCAACACAAGTCGGGTTCAAACAGTGCTCACACAAACGTGGCAAATACATCATGAAGGTTTTCTCGAACTCGCCGTAGATTTCCTTCTGCGCCACTTCGTCGAAGTTGTAATCCTGCTTACGCTTGGAGAACTCGGTACCAAGAATTTCTTCCCAGTTTGGACCCCAGTTGATCTTCTCCATGGTTTTGCCAGTGATCAGGGATTTCGGCTTCGCCGTTGGCTGATGCTTACTTTCTGGCGCATTGTGAAGATGCTCGTAGTCGTAATCGAATGGCTCATAGTAATCATCGATTTCAGGAAGATCCGGGTTGCCGAAAATGTTCGCCAAAATTCGGAGCTTGTTACCCTGCTTCGGAACCAACTTGCCATTCTTGTCACGAACCCAGCCACCGTTCCACTTGTCCTGATTTTCCCACTCTTTCGGGAAGCCAATGCCAGGCTTGGATTCAACGTTGTTGAACCACGCGTACTCCATACCGTCACGGCTAGTCCAGACGTTTTTACAAGTGATAGAGCACGTATGGCAGCCGATACACTTGTCCAGGTTTAGGACCATTCCTATCTGCGCACGTACTTTCATTATTCTGCTCCTCGCTGTGTTGCGGGCTCATCAAGCCAATCTACCTTGTCCATCTTGCGGACAATAACGAACTCATCCCGGTTACAGCCCACTGTGCCGTAGTAGTTGAAACCGTATGACTGTTGGGCATAACCACCAATCATGTGTGTCGGCTTCATTACTGCGCGGGTCACAGAGTTGTGCATACCGCCACGAGTACCCGTTGTTTCAGATCCGGGCATATTCATTTGTCGCTCTTGGGCGTGATACATCATGCTCATACCTTCAGGAACACGTTGCGAAACAACCGCACGCGCAACAACAGCACCGTTTACGTTAAATACTTCGATCCAGTCGTTGTCTTCAATTCCACCTTGTTTGGCATCTGACTCAGAGATCCAAACGATCGGACCACCCCGAGACAAGGTCAGCATCAACAAGTTGTCTGAGTATGTTGAGTGAATCCCCCACTTCTGGTGTGGTGTAATCCAGTTCAGAACAAGTTCATGATTACCGTTCGGCTTTTTGCCCAGCAATGGTCGAACAGTCTTCATGTTGATTGGCGGCTTGTAACAGCACTGGGTTTCACCAAAATCGCGCATCCACTCATGATCCTGATAGAACTGCTGACGACCAGTCACGGTTCTCCATGGAATCAATTCATGCACGTTGGTGTAACCTGCGTTGTAGCTCACATGCTCATCTTCCAGACCAGACCAGGTTGGCGAAGAGATGATCTTGCGTGGCTGCGCCTGAATATCGCGGAAGCGAATTTTCTCGTCCTCTTTCGGCTTCGCCAAATGAGTGTGGTCGCGACCAGTAATTTTCGACAATGCATCCCATGCCTTCACTGCAACATGGCCATTGGTTTCCGGTGCGAGACTCAAAATAACCTCTGCAGCATCAATCGCTGTTTCGATTTTTGGTCTGCCCTGATTCGCGCCTTCTTCGGTATGGCGATAGTTAAGCTTGCCAAGGAAGTCGACTTCTTCTTCGGTATTCCAGCTAATACCCTTACCACCGTTGCCCAGTTTCTCCATGAGAGGACCAAGCGAAGTGAAACGCGCATAGGTATTCGGGTAATCCCGCTCAACCACCACCATGTTCGGTGCAGTTTTGCCTGGAATAAGATCGCACTCGCCTTTCCACCACGCTTTTACACCATCTGGCTGAGCAAGCTCTGCCGGCGTATCGTGCTGTAATGGAACAGTCACAAGGTCTTTTTCAACACCAAGGTGACCTACACAAAGCTCAGAGAACTTCTTCGCAATACCTTTAAAGATGTCCCAATCCGAGCGCGATTCCCAAACAGGGTCAACGGCCTTGGACAAGGGGTGAATAAACGGATGCATGTCCGATGTATTCATATCGTCTTTTTCATACCAGGTAGCTGTCGGCAACACGATGTCTGAATACAAACAAGTAGTCGACATACGGAAGTCCAGTGTCACCAGAAGGTCGACCTTGCCTTCCTGCGCCTGATCGTGCCATTTCACGTCTTCAGGTTTCTTGGCTCCGCGCTCATCGAGATCTTTGCCCATCAAACCATGTTTTGTGCCAAGCAGGTGGCGCAGCATGTACTCGTGACCCTTACCGGAAGAACCCAGCAAGTTGGAACGCCAGATAAACATGTTGTGCGGATGGTTTTGAACATCATCCGGATCTTCACAGGCAAACTTCAATGAGCCGTCTTTCAATTTCTGAACGGCGTAGTCTTTTGGCTCCAGACCTGCTGCAGCTGCATCTTTAGTAAGCTGTAGCGGGTTCATGCCAAGCTGCGGTGCCGATGGCAACCAACCCATACGCTCTGCGCGGGTGTTGTAGTCGATAATCGATGCCTGCCACTTCGACTTGTCAGCCAAAGGCGATATCACCTCTTCCATTTCCAGCTTCTCATAGCGCCACTGGTCGGAATGGTTGTAGAAGAACGACGTACCGTTCATTTGACGTGGTGGACGCTGCCAATCCAGGCCGAACGCAAGTGGCAACCAACCACACTGAGGACGGAGTTTTTCCTGACCAACATAGTGTGCCCAGCCACCACCAGACTGACCGATACAACCAC
Source organism: Oleiphilaceae bacterium (assembly GCA_036833965.1). Classification (GTDB taxonomy): domain Bacteria; phylum Pseudomonadota; class Gammaproteobacteria; order Pseudomonadales; family Oleiphilaceae; genus PZPK01. The sequence continues at coordinate 722 of DAITOW010000234.1, read as the reverse complement.
ACATCATCAACATATTGATAACGCCGCGGTAGTTCATGTCCATGTTGTACCAGTGGTTCATCGCGGCACCGATAATGATCATGCTGCGACCAGTCGTTTTGTTTGCGTTATCCGCAAACTCACGCGCTACTTTGGTAATCTGCGCTGCAGAAACACCGGTGATTTTCTCTTGCCACTTAGGTGTATATGGCTTGTCTTCATCCAGACTTGCTGCCGAGTTCGGACAGTTCAAACCATGCTCAACACCGTAGTTCGCCAGAGTAAGGTCGAATACTGTTGCAACCAGCTTCTCGCTGCCGTCTGCCAACGTAATCTTTTTGGCCGGAACCTTGCGTAACTGGTTTTCGTCATGGTCAGTCTTGTCGAAGTAACCGAACTCGTGTTCCTTGCCGCCAAAGTACGGGAAGGCAACCTCGACCACTTCATCCGCGCCTTCAACCAAAGACAGTTTAAGCTTGAGCTCTTCACCAGTTTTGCCACAGCGCTGCTCGATGTTCCATTTGCCACGTCCACCCTCGGCAGACGCATCCGTACCGGAACCCGCCTCACCCCAGCGATAACCGATTGAACCAGTCGGAGAAACCAATGCTCCGGAAGCTTCGTCAATTGCGATGGTTTTCCATTCAGGGTTGTTGTCCTGACCATGGTTATCCGCAAGATCAGAAGCTCGCAGGAAGCGACCTTGCTGAAGGCCTTTATCAGAAGGCTCAAGTGTTACCAAG
>DAITOW010000233.1:0-4839 GCA_036833965.1 Oleiphilaceae bacterium | reverse complement strand
TTATCGCCGCTTTTTGAGGTGCGAGCGTAGCGTTTTTCGGCTTTTTCTACAGTATCGATATAGGCCAGTGCAAGTTCAGTATTGATCACGTCAATGTCTGCTTGGGGGTTCACCTTAGCGGCAACGTGCACGACATTTTCATCTTCAAAACAACGCACAACGTGGGCAATCGCATCGGTCTCGCGAATATTAGCGAGAAACTGGTTGCCAAGGCCTTCACCTTTCGACGCGCCTTCAACAAGACCGGCAATGTCGACAAATTCCATAGTCGTGGCAATTGTCTTTTCAGGTTTTACGATTTCGGAGAGTTTGTTGAGTCGAGGGTCAGGCATCGCCACTACGCCTGCATTCGGTTCGATTGTGCAGAATGGGAAGTTTTCGGCACCGATGCCTGCTTTGGTTAATGCATTAAAAAGCGTTGATTTACCAACGTTTGGAAGTCCAACGATGCCGCAATTAAAACCCATGATCGTAATCCTGAATAAAATGGAGTCTGGAAAGAGCGCGTATTATATAGATAAGAATTGTAAGGGTCACGCAGAGGGGTAGAGCTTTTGCGATGTGTTGCGTGTTGACGATTTTACTCAGCTTTGAAGCTGTGTAAGGCATTCATTGCTTTTGCGGTGTCTCCGGAAATAATCTCGGGAAGATAGCGAATTGCCTCGTTAATAACGGCCTCGATTTGTTCTGTTTCCTTTTTACCGAGCTTGCCCAATACGTGGCCGGTAACCTTGCTTGCATGGCCCGGGTGGCCAATTCCAATTCTTAAGCGAGAGAATTCCTTGTTCCCGCCAAGTTTTGTGATGATATCCCGTAAACCGTTTTGTCCACCGTGGCCACCGCCTTTTTTTAGCTTCATGGTGCCCATAGGAATGTCGAGTTCGTCGTGCGCAACGAGTATTTCTTCAGGCTGGATTTTGAAAAACTGTGCGATCGCCTGAACGGCTTGTCCACTGCGATTCATAAAGGTTGTCGGGATGAGCAGGTGAATGTCTTGCCCTGCGATAGTTGCCTTTGTATAAAGGCCCTGAAATTTGCCTTCAGGTTTGAGAGTTTGAAGCGCTTGGTTTGCAAGCGCTTCTACAAAAATGGCTCCCGCGTTATGGCGGGTAGATGCATACTCTTTCCCGGGGTTACCGAGTCCGACGATCAGCTTGATCTGATGTGTCATTGCCGATGTTCCGCAAATACCCTAGCTAGAACCACAAAGAATAAGCTCTGGATAAAGCTTATTCTGCATCACCTTCCGATGATTCTTCAGCGGCATCTGCAGCAGCGCCCTTAGGCTTGTGCACAGAACATACCGGTAGATCGTGATCTTCACCTTGCTGAAGTGCAGCAATGGTGATGCCTTTTGGAAGCGTAAGATCAGACAAGTGAACGATTTGATCAACATCAACATCGATCATGTCTACTTCAAGGAACTCAGGAAGGTCAGCAGGCAAACAGATGATTTCAACTTCAGTCATCTGGTGCTGTACCTTGCCGCCGCCCATCTTAACGCCTTTACAAGATTCTTCGTTCAGGAAGTGTAGAGGAACGTTTACGTGGATTGGCTGGTTCTTGGTTACACGCAAGAAGTCAGCGTGCATTACTTCGTTCGTTGCCGGGTGACGCTGAAGGTCTTTAAGAATTGCGTTCTCTTCTTTACCGTCAAACTTGATAGTAAGAATGTGAGAGTAAAATGCTTCTTCCTCAAGAGCACGACGCAGCTTGTTTGCTGGGACGCTAAGCGCTACCGGGTTTTTTGACTTTGTGCCGTACAAAATAGCAGGTACTTTGCCTTCAAGACGACGCAGGCGGCGGCTCGCACCTTTCCCCTGATCAGCTCGAAGCTCTGCTTCTACAACAAATGAATCACTCATTTTTTAATCCTCAATATGCGTTGTAACAGGTCCGCGACCAGACCCGTCACTTGCGTTTTAAAACGAAAAAAAGCACCAATGTGCTTTTCAGTGTTTTGGTGAACTCGCCTGGCGAATCCACCAAAATTTATTAGTGCTTATTTGCGAATAAAGCCTTCCTCAGTCGAATAATGCACTGATTGACTCTTCATTGCTGATCCGTCTAATAGACTCTGCAATGAGGCCGGCAATCGTAAGGGGGCGAATCTTACCACAATTTTTGGCTTTGTCACTCAATGGGATGGTATCTGTGACGATTAGCTCATCTAAAGTGCTGCTTGAAATGTTATCGATCGCCGGGCCGGATAAAACTGGGTGGGTAATGTAGGCGAACACTTCTTTGGCGCCGTTTTCTTTCAATGCTTCTGCGGCCTTGCATAGCGTGCCTGCGGTATCGACAATGTCGTCGATAAGTAGACAGGTTTTGTCTTTAACATCACCGATAATGTGCATGACTTGCGAAACATTCGCTTTCGGTCGACGTTTGTCAATAATTGCCAAATCTACATCGCCAACACGTTTCGCCATTGCGCGAGCTCGAACTACACCGCCAACGTCCGGGCTCACAACAATAAAGTTTTCCTTAAAGCGCTGCGCGATATCGTCCACCAGGACAGGCGTTGCGTAGATGTTGTCAACAGGAATATCGAAAAAGCCCTGAATCTGGTCAGCATGTAAGTCAACGGTCAATAGGCGATCGATCCCTGCGCCGGTGATCATATCAGCAACGACTTTTGCAGTAATAGGAACCCGCATGGAACGAACCCGACGATCCTGACGAGCATAACCAAAGTAGGGAACAACTGCAGTGATGCGGCCGGCAGACGCGCGACGAAGTGCGTCAGTCATCACTACCAGCTCCATGAGGTTGTCGTTGGTCGGGTTGCAGGTTGGTTGAATAATAAAAACGTCTTTTCCGCGAACATTTTCGTTGATTTCAACTGCTACTTCGCCGTCGCTGAATTTGCCGACTTTGGCATCGCCTAGAGGCAGGCGCAGGTTATCAACAACTTTTTGGGCTAGATCGCGATTGGCGTTGCCAGTGAAGACCATCATTTTAGACATGGGAAGAGCTTACCTCGTTTCAGAGCTGCATGTGCGTTGGATTGAGCGCATTTTCGTCTAAGGGTGAAAGAAATATGGCTGGGGTAGGAGGATTCGAACCTCCGCATGACGGGATCAAAACCCGTTGCCTTACCGCTTGGCGATACCCCAGTAATCTGGACTCAAACGAAGCCTTAACTATAGCTCAGATTTTCGAGCTTTCATTTCGAGGGTCCGTTGCGAACCTCTCAGCTTCACGTAGCCTTTGAATTGCAGGAGAGAGTGGAACTCCCTTGGCTATAAAGCCTTTGAATTTAGGATTAGCTTCATTCAAAACCTGTCGTGCTTCGGTCTCCGTAGGAAGAGCGCAAAAGCAACATGCTCCGGTGCCAGTTAACCTTGCTGAGCCATATTGGCTTAACCAGATCAAGGTGTCCTTGACTTCAGGGTAGAGTTGCGCGACTAGCGGTTCGCAATCGTTGCGAAGCTTGTCGAGAGCCTGCCCCTCCAAAGCGGGCGCTATTTTCATCTTTGGGGTGTCTCTTGTCAACACTTCATTTGAAAAAATTTGGGCGGTACTGACGTGCGCTGTGGGCATAAGGACAACGTACCAATAAGGGGGGGTTTTCAGGTCGCTCAGCTGTTCGCCGACGCCCTCGGCAAAGGCTGTTTTGCCGTTAATAAACACGGGAACATCTGCACCCAGTTGCAAGCCGAGCTCACACAATTTGCTCAGGCTTAAGTTGCATTGCCATAGAAAATTGAGTCCGAGCAAGGTGGAAGCTGCGTCAGAACTGCCTCCTCCGACACCTCCGCCCATCGGGAGGTTTTTTTCTAATGTGATCTCTGCTCCGAAGCCCTGCTTGTTAAACGGTGCGAGCAATTGAGCTGCTTTATAAATCAGATTCTGTTCTAAGGGGAGGTCGGGGATATCGGGTTGAACGGAGATCCTGCCATCATTGCTGCGCCTGAAGAACAGGGTATCGCCGAAATCCAGCATCTGAAATGCGGTTTGCAGTTCGTGGTATCCGTCTGCCCGCCTACCGTTGATATGGAGAAACAGATTGAGTTTTGCCGGTGCAGGCAAGGTGAGCGAGTCCGGGATGAGTGAGTTCATGGTGCCTGACATTAAAGGATTGACCATTGCCCAATGACTAGAGTGATGCGTGTGCCTTGGCGGTTTATTTTGATGCGCCCGGGTAGTGGCAGGTTATTTACATCGTGGTAGCGATCCAGCTCAATTTCCCAGTCATCCTGCGAAATGTTTGAAACCAGACCCCTTTCATTTTTTACTTCTTTTGCAGAAGACTGCGGGGCTGGAATTCCCCTGATCCAATAACGGATCCTCTGGACTGGTAAAGGCATCCCGAGGAGTTCGGCGAGTGCTTCGTTCGGATACGGAGAGCTGACTGGTTCTTCTCCGCTTTCCTGAATCTCTATCCAGGAGGGAGTGCCCTGAATCGTAACGGAGCCCAAGCCGAGAAAGCTTGAGCTGAGCTTTATTTCATAATGATCTGCTTTTTGGTGCCACTCGTTGATGGCCACACTAAATGCTTCGTCGGTATTTCGAAAACCCAGTTTTCCTGAAAGTTGGAAGTCTTCTATTTGATAGAGCTTCTCACGCAAGATTCGCGGATTCTCTTCGCCGACGTACTCTTTGAAGTTCGTTGTGCAGCCGCTCAGAATGCTTAGCATCAGAATGAGAGTTGCAGCGGAAAAACCGCTACCGGATAGATAGCTTTTCACTCGGTTAACGCGCTTTGCTCTTTTGCATTGTCCGCATCGGCAGCGGACTCTTCAGTTTGCCCCTCAGTCCCTTCTGTTTTGATGATGCTATCGAGCATATCAGGAGCAAGTCGCTCTAATGTAGATCGTAGAATCGGGTGGTCAG
>DAITOW010000232.1:0-4879 GCA_036833965.1 Oleiphilaceae bacterium | reverse complement strand
CCTTTTTATACGCAAAACTGCTTACTCCTAACGCTGCCGTCAGCAAAACTACGCATCTTAACAAACTCCCGTTTTGTATTTCCAGGTTGGTAATTCCAGACAGCTAGTTCGAAAATTCGTGTGCGACAATTATTGTCGCAATGATGCCTAGTCTATGTCATCAGAGCGAACGCAAACTGGAGCAATAACGTGATTACACCATCTCATACAAATAATGCCGGGCTATATTCATTCGGGTCGTTGCAAGGAGTATTCAGCAAAGGCTTAAAACCCTCGTTTATGATCAGTTCAAGTTCTAGATTGAGTGCCAGTGATGCGGAAAAGATGGCCGGGGACTTGATTGCTTCGCTACGAGTGCTTGACGACAACATAAAGGCATCCATCGATATCGAGGCGGACGAAATGTCCCGATCGAAAGGTTCACGCAACCTATTTAAGCGGATACGCGAAGTCATGCTGACGCAATTAGGTGCGACGGAGGTAGATAAAATCAACAATAATCAAATGTCGGATTCTACAGTTTACTTTTTGGAGGTGGGCGAGCAGGGCGATGAGACTCTATACCTATGCAGATCATCGTGCTCCAAAGCGGCACCATTGGTCAGCTGGACATCTGAAAGAGTGCTTTCTCTGGGTAAGCATGCTTTAAAACGCGCATTCATGCACCGTTGTGCGTGGGCTTGCGGCTATGCCGTTACCGTTGAGAGTTTGATGACGGATCTTTGTGCCTTGTATATTTCGTATAGCAACTACTTGTTGCTTCATGGAGGGGAGCTTGTGCGGATAGCGCAGCAAGGTTGGAACACCCAGTGCAGCGCTGCGGGATCACAGTTTGTTATTCAGCATGAGGCGCAAGGCGTGCCTTTGATAACGACGGTTTTCAAAAGCAGGGCTGACTCACCGGAAGATGGAGTTTACCGGATGATCCCACCGAAAGGCCGATTCGGCTTGCCAAGGCTGGTTACGCAGTTTTCAATACAATCATGATCGGATTAGTTAGCCGAATGGAGTTGGCTTGTATGGCTTCCACACCCATTTCTCATTTGGTGTCACCCTACCAACTGTATTGTAATCCAGTCAGCTGTTAAGGCGGGTTTGTCGGAGCCTTCAATCTCCACCTCAATATGACTGAAACATTGGTATTGACCGGGTCGTCTCTCGACTAATTTGGTAATAGTGGCTTTGGCGCGAATACGACTGTTTACCTTTACAGGGCTGATAAAGCGCACTTTATCAAAGCCATAGTTGATGCCCATATAGGCGCCCTCAATAGCCATTCCAAAAGACTCTGCAAAATGCGGGAGCATCGAGAGGCTAAGCAAACCGTGTGCGATGGTTGAGCCAAATATGGTCTTTTCTGCGAGTTCCGGATTGGTATGTATAAACTGATGATCCAGAGTGCAGTCTGCAAACTGGTTGATCTGTTCTTGCGTTACGAGGAACCAGACCGAGGTGCGTGTTCTTCCAATTAGTTCCTGAAGATCTTCTCTTTTTATAACTTTCATTGTCGGGTTCTCCGAACCATTATGGTTTCATGTTGGAATGTAAGCTGTTTAAGTCGCTGACCAATGTTGAATTTTTGGTCGCACGCATTGGTAGAAGAACTTCATTGCCTTACGTTTGCCTTGATAGCGAAGCGCATCCGATTGCCCGTGTTCTGTTTTCAGCTTTTGTTAGCGAGGGCTATGATGTGTCCTTGAGACGTTCTTCTTGTGCGATAGTCGAACATCTGGAGCATCCCCGCAATGCGGATTCGGAGCTCGTTCTTGATTGTTCTGGTTATCTGAACAATTGATTCAAAAATGTGGTCTGTGTTGGCCCGACCTCTCTGGCTAAGATTCTCCTCGATTCTTAAATAACACTGGAGAGAGAGAAATGAACCAAATTCAAATGCTAAGTGCGCCGATCGGTAGGCTGTTACTGTCGATGATTTTCATCGTGTCAGGACTGAACAAAATTGGTGGCTACGCAGGTACGCAAGGCTACATGGAGGCGATGGGTGTTCCTGGAGTGTTGCTGCCTTTGGTGATTGCGCTGGAAGTTCTGGGTGGACTGGCTATCCTTGTCGGCTTTAAGGCTCGACTGGTTGCATTCGCGCTTGCAGGCTTCAGCATATTGTCTGCACTACTTTTTCATTCGGATTTTTCGGATCAAATGCAAATGATCAGTTTTATGAAAAATCTGAGCATTGCTGGCGGCTTCTTGATGATTGTCGCGCATGGCGCGGGTGCTTATTCGCTCGATAATCGAAGCCAGAGCTAGTTAACCACAAGAGGAGTGAGACCATGGGTTTGTTAGTCGACGGTCAGTGGCATACCGATTGGTATGATACGAAATCTACAGGCGGAAAATTCGTTCGTAAGGATTCGGTTTTTCGCAATTGGGTGACTGCCGACGGCAGCGCGGGACCGACGGGAGAGGGTGGTTTTATTGCTGAGGCAAGCCGTTACCATTTGTACGTCTCTTTGGCTTGCCCCTGGGCGCATAGAACGTTGATATTTCGGAAGCTAAAGGGCTTGGAAAGTATGGTGACGGTATCTGCGGTAAACACCTTCATGCGGGATGAGGGTTGGACCTTCCAACCCGGTGAAAGCGTGATCTCGGATACCGTAAATAATAAACAGCGTCTGCACGAGATCTATACGCTCGCCGATCCGGATTATACAGGGCGCGTTACGGTGCCGGTTTTGTGGGACAAACAACGCAAAACCATTGTCAGTAATGAATCGTCTGAAATCATCCGTATGTTCAATAGTGCCTTTGATGGAGTCGGTGCGCTAGCAGGAGATTATTATCCTGAGGAACATCAAGAAGAAATTGATGCTTTGAATGCCGAAATCTACAACAAGGTTAATAACGGTGTGTATAAGGCGGGTTTTGCGACTACACAAGCAGCTTATGAAGAAGCGGTAAAGTATTTGTTTTGCGCGCTGGATATGCTGGAAGACCGGTTGAGCACGCGCCGATATTTAATCGGTGATTTAATCACTGAAGCGGATTGGCGTTTGTTTACAACGCTGGTTCGTTTTGATGCCGTTTACGTTGGGCATTTTAAATGCAATTTGAAGCGCATCGCCGATTACACCAATTTGTCTGCATATTTGCGCGATCTGTATCAGCAGCAAGGCATTGCAGAAACCGTGAATATTTCGGCGATCAAAGCGCATTACTATGAGTCTCACGACACCATCAACCCCACTGGTATTGTGCCGCTTGGGCCAGAGCTTGATTTTGACTCGCCGCATCAAAGGGAACATCTTGTGTAAGGGCGCGCAGCTCTGTCTCTAGTTCGCGCGAACTGGGCTTTTGTCTCAAATAAAAAAACTTTAAGTTGAGAGATGTAAGAAAATCGTCACAATCGCGCCCTGTCTAAAAAGTGACCCCGTTTCTGACCTTTCCTTACCCGGATAACACGCTTCAACAGTCTGTCGTCAGCATCAGAGAGAGTCACGAATAATATTAAGTGCGACGGTATTCGAGAGTGGCAATCCTAATCCTGCTTTACTGCCTGACTGGCGGTGTTTTCTTTTTGGTATTTACTACAAACGTAAGCGAAGAGCCGCTCGTTGCAACGCTTAGGTTAGCCATCTTTATTTTTATGCTGCCTTTGCTGGTGAAGTACCTGATCCAGATTGTCAGTGCATTTAGTTATGCCCATGTAGAGCGTCGTCGATCCGCAAAGGGCAGTGCGCCAGATAACCCCAAAGTCTCTGTTTTGATCCCTGCTTGGAATGAAGAGGTGGGCATCATTAAAACCATTCAATCGGTGCTTGATACGCATTATTCACAGCTTGAGCTGATCGTGATCAATGATGGGTCGACCGACAGAACAGGCAAGTTAGTGACCGAATTTATCGATCAATATGACGCGCTGCTGTCCGAGGATTCTGCTGAACCTGCATGTGAAATTAAATATCTTGAGCTGCCTAATGGCGGTAAAGCGCGCGCCCTGAATCATGGGCTTGCGGTTGCAAGCGGCGAGTTTATCGTGACGGTAGATGCAGATAGTGTTATGGATCGGGATGCGATAACCAAGCTATTACAACGATTTGATGATCCTGTTGTGGGCGCAGTGGCGGGCAATGTCATCGTAGGAAATCGTAAACAGCGTTTGGCGCTTCTTCAGCAACTTGAGTATTTGTACGGCTTTTTCTTCAAGCGAGCTGATTCTGTTTTTGACTCCGTTTATATCATCGGCGGTGCGGCGGCGGCATATAGAAAAAGTACTCTGGATGCCGTTCGCGGATTTGATCATGCGATCATCACTGAAGACATCGAAATGTCGATGCGGATACTGTCGCACGGATTTAAAACGCGTTACGCCGCAGACGCAGTCGTGTATACGGAAGGGCCAATCGACTTTAAAGGTCTTGGCAAACAACGTTTGCGTTGGAAGTTCGGCCGGATAATGACCTTCCTGCGGCACAAAGATATGTTCTTCAATCGAAGACTGAATAATCCGTACCTCTCGCACTTACTTCTGCCTGTCGCGCTTTACGCAGAATTGTCGCTATTGCTCGAGCCTTTACTGTTGGCCATATTCTATGGCTACACCATTTATGCAAACGATTATTTACCGCTCGCCGGTATCATTACGTTTGTTACCTTCATGGTTCTTTATCAAATCAAAACGGACTCCAAGGCTAACTTCCATAAAAACATCATCTGCCTCGCGCCAGTAGCCTGGGTTTTGTTTTACGTGATTGATTTGATTGAGTTGCAAGCACTGGTCAGAAGTATCAAACGCCTGATTAAGAGACAGGAACTCAAGTGGCAATCCTGGAACAGAGTGGGCTTGCTCAGTAAGAGAATTTAAATCACTGCCTCTGCCTCCCGCGCTTGCAGAATAAACAAACAGCACGACACAAGATCCATCAGG
>DAITOW010000231.1:0-4892 GCA_036833965.1 Oleiphilaceae bacterium | reverse complement strand
TCGCATTCCCTTTGTGCTCTCGGTTTCGGAAATATATCGGCCAATTGCACGCTCAACACCGTGACTAACTGCAAAACCCAGCTTGTCAGCAAATGTCTTCTTCTCTTTAAAGTCGATTGAGAAAACATCAACGTTTTGGACCCTGTTTGAAATGTATTCGTCCGAGGTCATAATCTCATCGACAAGCTTTTGCTCCAGCGCCTTACTTCCGAACCAGATATCACCATTGGCAACAGACTCAATATCTACCTGAGGGCGCCGCTCTGCCACATAGTCCTTAAACAAGACATGTGTATCTTCAAGGTCTCGTTGAAATTTCTCTCTACCCTTATCCGTATTCTCTCCAAACAGAGTTAAGGTGCGCTTGTATTCTCCTGCCGTAAGAACTTCAAAATCGATATCGTTCTTCTTCAGGAGTCGATGAAAATTCGGCATTTGAGCAACGACCCCAATGGAGCCAACAATCGCAAATGGAGACGCAATAATCTTATCTGCGACGCAAGCCATCATGTAACCCCCGCTCGCAGCCACTTTATCAACAGCCACCGTAAGATTGAGACCAGCTTTCTTGATCCGATCCAATTGCGCTGCAGCAAGGCCATAGGAATGCACCATTCCACCGCCACTTTCGAGCTTAACAACAACCTCATCAAGCTCGGTGTCCGCAATTTGCAAAAGCGCCGTAACAGAATCACGAAACGTCTCTACTGCACTTGCCTTGATGTCCCCATCAAAACTAAGCACGTACACGCGGGGTTTGGGCTTTGAACTGCCCTTGCTCGATGCCTTCTTTTCCGTTTTTTGACGTTTCTTCTCTTCCTTGTCGCGCTCCTTGATTTGCTCACGCGACAGGATTTCATCTTCCAATATCTCTTTGTGCTCGTCGTAGAGGTCATTAATCTTTTCAACCTTCAAACGGGCCTTCTTGTCGCCTTGCGAACGATTTGACGCGCTTGCAATTGCAGCGATGACCAACAGAACGACTACCAACACGGTAATTGCCTTTGCTAAAAACAACCCGTACTCCCCTAAAAACTCCACCACGACCCCTTAACTAAACAGAAAGAATGTAAGGGGAAGATATTATGGTTTTTGGCTGCTATTACAAGGTTTTCCGTTTTTACCGCAAAAATCAAACGAGCGTTCGATCAAGACTATTGACATAAAAGGGCATTGCCCATAATCTGCTTCGACGATTTTGCGTTATCTCGCAAACGGTCTGGCCAATATTTTCGCTCCAACGTGCATCACGCAGCTCATACAGAGCAGCGAATGAACAGAAACGAAAGGCCAGAAAAACGATCCGCCAGCCTCCGCGCTGGCTTCCACAGATAAAAATGAAGGGTACTCTAATGTCTGTAGCAGCTACTTTCGAAACTTTAAAAGCAAACTTTAACGCAGATGCAGCAGCAGGTTTGGACTTGGTTTTCCAATTCAACATCGAAGACGATGCAAACTACAACCTGACAATTGCTGATGGCACTTGTGAGCTAGCAGAAGGCGATCACGACGATCCTTCAGTTACTTTGATCATGAATACTGAGACCCTTAGCGGTATCGTAAGTGGCGAGACTGACGGCATGCAAGCGTTTATGGCTGGTCAACTTCGTGCGGAAGGCGACATGATGCTTGCTACAAAACTAGGTGAGCTTTTCAGCATCTAAGTTTAAGCAAGACCCAAAAAAAGGCGATCATTGATCGCCTTTTTTCTTTTTTTGCAACGCATTAAACCCTACGCTGCAACCTCATAACCAATGGACTTCAAACTATCCTCGGAAAGTTTTAACAAGTCTTCATTCGCTGAAGAGCTTTGTCCCATTGCCTCAAGATAGTATTCGATCGACGAGAGTGCGTCTGCAAGTGTTTCCAATAGTTTCTCATCCGGCATGGACTGAGCATCAATCAACTCAGACTTAATGCAGGCCTCGCAAGACGCGATAATCCTCGACACTCGCTCCCGCCCCATCAAGAACAAACCACCACGAGTGCAGTCCAACGCCTGAGTGACATTCGCCAAATGCAATTTATCACCACCGGAATCAAGATAGGCTGAGATAGAACGCTTGGCCAACGCAAGACTTCCCTGAGATTCCTCAACAACCATCGTTCTGGCCTCTTTGAGAAAATGATTGTCGGGATCTTTCTCAACCAACACATGATCAGTATCGCTGCCGGACTCTTTGTATTTTGCAATTGCCGCTTCAACGCCGATGATCGCGTCAGCAACCAATAAAAGTTGTTCCTCAGCAACCTCACCCCTGGAGCCCATCCAGTTGCGAACAATTGCCGCCTTCTCAAGACAATCTGCACTCAGACGCGGCAGGTTAAGAATAATAAGCACGCTTGAAAGTCGCGTCATGACATCAGCAACGACCTCGACTTCTTCATCAGAAACGCTTGAGCCTCGCTCAAACAAATCAAGTTTTTCCTTGATGACGAGAATGTCTTCGTTAAGGGCTTTCGACAATGAGTCGATGACCTGCCCACCCGGGCCTTTAAACTTGTTAAACTCACGAACACGTTGCGCTTCCGTGTATCGGACATCGCACTTGATATGCGACATCAATGTCTTGCCTAGCTCACCGTCAGAATCAACGACCGCCAGCAAAAAAGCAATTTCCCTTACTAGTGACTCATCCGGATCCTTATCCGAAGCAGTGGAACCCTCTTTCGCCATCTCGCGAAACAGTTTCTCTACCTGCATCAATAATCGCTTCCGTACATCGATCAACTCAGTACCATGCTCACTTAACTTATCGATACAACAATGAAAAAGTGCCCAGAATGGCGCCATGCCATAGCCAACACTCAGACGGGTCGCACCTTCTGCCGCGCGCTTGATCAATTTCAGTCCGATATCATCAGACTTTTTCTTGAGAATTGAGACTAGGCCGGTCTGAAATACATGTCGAAAACGATGCGCATGGTGTTCAAAATCAGACAAGGGTGAAAATGTATCGAGAGGCACTGCCGAAATCAAATCGATGGATTTGCGCTCATCAAATGCATGAAAGCCTGATTCCAGAATCAAAGGTTCTTTCCGTAGAAGACGAATCTGGTTGATAGTGTTTAACAACAACTCAGGAAAATCATGCTTTTCAGAACTCAGGTACTCGGCATAACGTTTTAGATTAAATACCGCATCACTTAGCCCTGAAAGTAAATCGTTCTTTGCATCCGTAGCGCCTACAGGGACATCTGTTGCGAGCTGGATTGCTTCCTCAGTCAATGTCGTTGCGCCCTTGAGTTCAACGACAACGAAGATGCCTCGCAACTGGTTCAGGCAATCAATGCAATTCTGTAAGTCTTCACCGCTATCGCGGTCATCAAGAAAGCGCCCCAGACTTTGCTCCGCAGCCTGAAGTGTATTCTCAATTTCCTTGTGTACCGCGTCTAAAGTCGCTTGATTCTTTGATTGCGACATAGTGACAAAACTCCACTTATCTGAATTTGAGACAATAACCTGCCTCCCGCCACCCTCGAAACCACGAGAGTTACCAATCTACATCATATAATTTATAGATCATTTTCGGCGCTTAACAAGCGGAAGGAACGTTAAAGCAAACTATTTAACAATAAAACTAAGTCATTAAGGTGCAAGGAGTTTTGCGTGGCAGTCACCTAACTTTGCGACATAGGCTTGGTGCTCGGACAATTCATCGGGAGAAGCGCTAATGATCGGTAGAGAGGCCTCCGCCACATCTCTTTGCAAGCGCCGAATTTCACCGATCTCTCCGCCATTTGCTGTGCCATGCCCAAGCTCAAAGGCTTCCTGACCGCCACTTAACAAGAGATAAACATCGGCGAGTATTTCAGCATCCAGCAACGCGCCATGAAGGGTTCGATGCCCGTTATCAATGCCGTATCGCTTACAAAGCGCATCAAGGCTTACTTTGGAGCCTGGGTGCTTTTGTCTCGCCATTGCGAGGGTGTCTAATACGCCGCAACTTTTTTCAATCGCGGGACGCCGAGGTCGAAGAAGGGAAAATTCGTGATTGATAAAACCAACGTCAAATGCTGCGTTATGAATAACTAATTCCGCGCCATCAACAAACTCAAAAAAGGACTGCGCTACCTCCGCAAACCGGGGCTTGTCGGCCAGAAATTCATTTGTAATACCGTGAACGTCAATCGCCTCCTGCTCAACGACACGATCAGGATTGATATAGACGTGGTAGTGCTCCCCGGTAAGCTTACGATTAATCAGCTCAACACAACCGATCTCTATGATTCTATGACCTTGTTTGGGGTCGATTCCCGTTGTTTCAGTATCAAGTACTATCTGGCGCATCACAAACTCTCTTTACTCAAAACCAACTCGACGCCTTTGTTTGCCAGCGCATCAGCAATATCATTTTCAACGTGACCACTGTGTCCCTTAACCCAGCTCCACTCTACTTCGTGACTTTGACACATCGCATCGAGAGCGCGCCACAAATCAGCATTTTTTACCGGCTTTCTGGCGGAGGTTTTCCAATCATTTTTCTTCCAGTTAGAAATCCAGCTCTCAATACCGTTTTTTACATATTGCGAGTCCGTAAACAATCTAACCTTGCTTGGCTTCTTTAGCGCTCTTAACCCTTCAATCGCAGCCTTGAGTTCCATTTGATTGTTTGTTGTCTCAAGCTCTCCACCAAACAGTTCTTTACGATGTTTTCCACTCAGCAAAAGAACGCCCCAGCCGCCAGGCCCGGGATTACCTTTGCAGGCACCGTCGGTATACATTTCTATTTCAGGAGTCATATTTTATTAACTATCGGACTGTTCATCCATAAAGGTTCTCGAAGCGCGATTCGCAACGGGGATACCAATAACATTCGTAGATTTTCGCCAACTGCGTCTGGGGTTAACGCGCGCACCGCGCTGCTTCTGCGCCATGATAACGTAGTATG
>DAITOW010000230.1:0-4957 GCA_036833965.1 Oleiphilaceae bacterium | reverse complement strand
TCGTTTGAAGATGAACTGATACAGTCGGCCGAAGAATTGTCAGGTAATTTGGTAGCGGGGGCGAATCCTGAGGATGCGAAGCCGGGAACCGCGGCCATTATTAAAGTTGAAGACGCATCGGAAACCTCTGTTGAAGACGATCAAACATCTGGCCGGGAAACGGATGATCACCAACAAGCCGAGCTGTCAAAACCGCGTTTTCAGCATCCCAACCTAAAACCCGCAAGCGCCATTCTTTCGGCGAGAAACGCTCAATCCCCGAAACCTTTTAAGTCGGAAGAAGACAAGCAGGAAGCCGTGTTGACGGGCCTTATGCCGAAGTTTGCTCCGGCAGAACCGAAGACTGATACGCTTGAACAACAGGGCACTAAAGAACTTGAGTCGGAGCCTGAGCTACAACAACAAGCGCGAGTCGCTGAAGTGCTCGAAACAACGGTCGAAGTTGCAACAGAAGTAATAACAGAGGCAGAGGCAAAGGCGATAGTCGAGATTCAGACGGAAACTAAAAACGATTCCGAAACTGTTGAAGTGACGCAAACCGAGCTCGCTCATGAGTCAGTAACGGATGTTGGCGTTTCTGAGCGATTGTCCGAAAAGGTAGAAGAGCCGGTTGCAGAACTTGAAGAGCCGGTTTCGGATTTGGAAGAGCCGCCTGCTGCAGCGCCACCTTTAAAAACGTCGCAGTTCCGGGAGTTGCCTGAGTTTGAAATGCTGCTGTTCGATGTTCGGGGCTTGCAGCTTGCAGTACCACTTATTTCGTTGGGTTCCATTCATCGTCTGGAGGATGATTTCACTCCGATTGTTGGCAGGGCGGAGTGGTATCTCGGTATGTACCGTGTCAGTGGTCGGAACTTGCAGGTGGTAGATACAGCGCGCTGGGTTATGCCTTCCAGAATGCAGGTCGAATCAGACCAACCATATGAGTTTGTTATTCGGCTTGCCGATACCAACTGGGCATTGGCATGCACCGGAGTTCAGCAGGCAATGCGTATCAGCAACGAAGAGATCAAGTGGCGAACGCAGCAGGGCAAGCGGCCCTGGCTTGCAGGTACGGTAATTTCAAAAATGTGTGCTTTACTGGATGTCGAAAGCATGGCGCGTTTGCTCGACGAGAACAAACTACAACAAAGCATGTAGGTAAACTTAGATAAACGGTTCCAGAGAGTGGCGCTTGTTGTGCTTTGTTCTATATTAAAGTGATATGGATAAGATCGTTGGCATTAAATGTGCCGCGATATGAAATAAAAGCGGGTGCTACAACCCTACAAGAGGCTTTAGATGTCTTCCAATATCGTACATAGCTCAGATCAGTCTGAAGATAAGATTCTGCAATACGTTACGTTTCGTCTTGATGACGAGACATATGGCATTAATGTTATGCAAATCCAGGAAGTTCTCCGTTATTCGGAAATTGCTCCTGTGCCAGGGGCACCAAATTATGTCTTGGGTATTATTAACCTGCGCGGAAACGTCGTTACGGTCATTGATACACGTACCCGTTTTGGATTGGCGCAATCGGATGTTTCGGATCAAACACGGATTGTCGTTTTAGAGCTTGAAGGTCAGGTTGTCGGCGTGCTTGTTGATTCGGTTGCGGAGGTTGTATATCTCAAGGAATCGGAAATTGAGACTGCTCCAAACGTCGGAAACGATGAAAGCGCGCGTTTTATCCAGGGCGTATGCAATAAAAATGGCGAGCTTATTATTCTTGTAGAGTTTGAAAAGATGCTGTCTGAAGAAGAATGGGCAGAAATGGTAGCTCTTTAAGCGGCTCGGATTGAATTAGGAGAAAGGTAATGGCAGTTTGGATTTCTTTTGAATACTTGGCAATTGCAGCGGCTGTGATCGCACTGATCTCAGTTTCCTATTCGATCTATTCTGCTAATGCATCAAGAAAACATGTTGCTTCTCTCATTGAGCATGTGGATCAGTTGGGCAGGGAACTTAACGCTTTAAATCATTCAACTCTTGGAATGGGTCGTCGTCTTCAGGCTCTGGTTGAAAAGAACGAAGTGCTCTCCAAAGAGTTGGAAGAAATTCAAAAGAATGATCCGGTTAAGGTGAGCTATTCCGAAGCGGCCCGGCTCGTAAAAATGGGCGCAAGTGTTAAAGAATTAATGAGTGCCTGCGGGATTTCCAGGCCTGAAGCGGAACTTGTTACAGCGCTGACCAAGCAGAATTCGAAAGCGGAAAGCGATACGATCCCTGTACTCGATACAAAAGCCTAAAGCTCCTCAAAGTTTTAACGTCTTGGATTTGAAGTTGCTAAGCAGGCCTTTTGCCTGCTTCTTACTACGTATCCCGAATTTCCCATCTATTAAGCGACGCGTTTAACCTCGTCTTCATTTTGTTGAGCGTCATCCTGAGCATTGCTTAGAGGATGTACGTTATTACTTGGGTCTTTAGCACCCATTGATGGGTTAGATTCTTTCAGCTTACGCTCCACATAATGCTCAAGTGCGTACAGTGTGCGCAGATCAGCTTCTGCGAAAATCATCTGAAGTTCGAATTTTGTGCGAGACATGCGGCGCAGTGATGTAACATCACAGCGTGCAGTAATTCGACCAACGCCTGGCAAACCGAAATCAACGTCCAGCTGAACCGTTTGCTTGGGCGAAAGGCTGGGGGTGACTGGGAAAAGAATTTTGAGCGAGTGTTGGTCACAGTGCAGTATCAGGCCACTCTTCGAGATAGAATCAAATTGTGCTTCTATGCAAGCGCCACTGTCGGTTTCGACAGTTACATTGCCATCAATACTTACGTGTGTGTGATAAATTAAAGTTCTGCTCATGGTTCGTCTCTCTAATGCCACTTTCATGGCGTTTCCCGCACTTTGTTATGTTGCTGTCTAGTTATGCTCTAGCTCATTTTCAGGCTTTTCCAATCAAAGCCTGTCGTTAGGTTTGTTAACGATTTTGATGCCTTGCAAACCAACTTGATTTATAAGATCTCAGCAAAATCGTTGCCTTAAATTTGATACTAGATAAAAAACATGGCTTAACCATTTGTTTTGTGTAACCAATAGCAACTAAATTGAAACAAGAGCCACACAAAAGGTTAATTGAGTGTGCGCCAATCCTCATAATGGTGCATTTTCGATTACATAAGTTTGCAATTGGCTAAATTTCTTTATTTTTTAGACAATTACGGAGCTTTGTTAGCGGCATCTCTAAGCATGCAAGCTTGAGAATGTTCCGTTATACTGCGCGCCGCTTAAACGATTAATTTTTGGGTGATGAGATGACTACAACAGACAAGGTAAATGATGACAAACACGCAGGAAGTGGTCGTGTTGGTTTGGTCAGTCTTGGGTGCCCTAAAAACCTTGCTGATTCGGAAAACCTTCTAACAAAGCTTAGGTTGGACGGATACGATATCGTACCTAGTTACGAAGACGCCGATGTGGTGGTTGTAAATACCTGTGGCTTTATAGATGCCGCCAAACAGGAATCACTTGATGCGATCAGAGAGGCGATGGCCGAAAATGGAAAGGTAATCGTCACCGGATGTATGGGAAAAGGTGCGGATGCCGACCTGATTAAAGAGGCGAGCCCTAATGTTCTAAGTGTTAGTGGACCCGCAGACTACGATACCGTCATGAATGCGGTCCACGAGTATGTTCCGCCTGTTGAAAATCCAAGCCATTACAGTGATCTTGTACCCGCTCACGGAGTTAAGCTGACTCCACCGCATTACTCCTATTTGAAAATTTCTGAAGGCTGTAATCATCGCTGTGCCTTTTGCATCATTCCGCACATGCGAGGAGATTTGGTGAGTCGTCCAATCTCTGCGGTGGTAGAAGAAGCGAAGAAGCTTGTTGCAGCCGGAACTAAAGAGCTTTTGGTGATTTCCCAGGATACCAGCGCGTATGGCGTCGACGTAAAATACAAGCTTGATTTTAATGGCGGTGATCCGCGCGAAACCCGCATGCAGGATCTCGCGCTAGCACTTGGCGAATTGGGGGTGTGGGTAAGGATGCACTATGTTTACCCGTATCCACATGTCGATAAGCTGATCCCCCTGATGGCTGAAGGCAAGATACTTCCTTATCTCGATATTCCGTTTCAGCATGCGAGCAAGAAAGTATTAAAGGCGATGAAGCGCCCGGCACATGCCGAAAAGGTGCTTGATCGCATCAAACAATGGCGTGAGATTTGTCCGGATCTAACCATTCGCAGTACCTTTATTGTTGGCTTTCCGGGCGAAACGGAAGAAGATTTCCAGGAGTTGCTCGACTTTTTGGACGAGGCGCAACTCGACCGAGTTGGCTGTTTTACCTATTCACCTGTCGAGGGTGCTCCGGCGAATGATTTGCCAGACCATGTTCCTGATGAAGTGAAAGAGGATCGCAAGCAGCGCTTTATGGAAAAGCAGGCGCAAATCAGCGCTGCACGCCTACAGGCGAAAGTCGGTACCCGGCAATTTGTGATCATTGATGAGATTGCAGAGGAGGGTGCGGTAGCGCGGACTATGGGCGACGCTCCCGAGATTGATGGCCAGGTATTCATTGATGGTGCGACCTTTCTTGACCCTGGCATGATCGTTGAGGTTGAGATTGAGGAAGCCGACGAATACGATTTATGGGCTCACCTTGTCTAGGTGATTCTTAGGGTTGAACGGCGAGGTTTTATCTCGCCTCGGCCTCAAGCGCTGATCGCGCTCTTTCCAAATTCTCTTGCTGCCTGT
The DNA here is from genome assembly GCA_036833965.1 of Oleiphilaceae bacterium. Classification (GTDB taxonomy): domain Bacteria; phylum Pseudomonadota; class Gammaproteobacteria; order Pseudomonadales; family Oleiphilaceae; genus PZPK01. The sequence continues at coordinate 271 of DAITOW010000230.1, read as the reverse complement.
TTTGCTTCTTTTCTCGCATTTCTTCTATCTTCGATACCAGTGCAGGAATAACGAATAATATCAGCGCCGTTCCGTAAGCCAGACCAAACGAAATGCTCACCGCCATCGGGATCAGGAACTGCGCTTGTAATGATGTTTCGAAGAGCAGCGGAAGTAATCCAGCGATCGTCGTTAAGGACGTTAATAAAACAGCGCGTAAGCGCAGACAGGTAGCATTGACAATCGCCTCGTGAATGTCCTGTCCTTGTTCACGAAGTTCCCTATAGAAGGT
>DAITOW010000229.1:0-5003 GCA_036833965.1 Oleiphilaceae bacterium | reverse complement strand
GTACGGAAAAGATTACGGAGATAGGAATACTCCAACTCTCGTATTGGGCGACCAGGAATAGATAAACAAAGATAATTGCCAGACTGAACAACAACGGCGCCAAATTACCAGCCAAAATTTGTTGATAAGCCATGCCGGTCCATTGCGCTTCGTAGCCATCCGGCAAGCTTGATTTAGCTACTTCCATGGCAGCAGCCATTGCCTCCCCGGTACTTGTACCTGGCGCAGGAATAATATTTACCGTCACCGAACTGGAGGTGTTATAGCGGTATGTAACGTCGGGCCCAAGAATGGGGCGAGTTTGTACCAATGTGCTCAGAGGGATCATTTCTCCACTTGCAGAACGAACATGCAATCGGGAGAGGTCAGACTCATCATTTCTGAACTGTGCTTCAGCCTGCATCATCACCCGGTAAACCTGACCAAACTTATTAAAGTCATTAACGTAGAGAGAGCCCAACTGGGTTTGCAGTGTCATGAAAATTTCAGAAAGCGGAATACCAAGATTCTTTGCCTTCACCCGATCAACATCCACATATAGCTGTGGAATGTCGGCTGAAAAGGTACTAAACGAAAACGCAATTTCGGGTCGCGCATTGGCTGCAAGAATAAAGCTGCCCATGGCGGAAGAAAGAGATTTCGCATCCCTGCCCCGCAGATCAGTCAGCACAAGTTCAAGACCACTGGTACCACCCAAGCCGGGAATAGCCGGGGTCGAGAATGCACGAACATTTGCACTCGAGATCGCATTCAACTTCGCCTGAACTCGGTGCACGATTGCGGTCTGGTGCAAGGATGGGTCTTTACGCTCATCCCAGGGGTCTAGCGTGACAATGGCCAAACCCGCATTAGAAGATACGGCGCCGGAGATCAAGCTGAAACCGCTGATCGCCATCACGTCACTCACACCCGGCTCTTCATTGATAATCTCACTGACCTGCGTCATTACCTCGCCAGTACGCAGCAAGGCAGCACCCGCCGGAAGCTGGATATCCACCATAAATGCACCTTTGTCCTCATTTGGAACAAAGCCTTTTGGAAGGATTTTGAAGACGCCACCGATCGAAACGAACACAACAACAAGACACAAAGCCACCAAGGCAATTTTGCGCACACTCGCAGAGACCAGATAAGAATAGCCATGCGTCATCTTGTCAAAATAGCGATTGAACGCGGAGAAAAATGCGTTGGTTTTGCCTGAATGAGGCTTCAGCAAGGTTGCACAAAGCGCAGGACTCAAGGTCAGCGCGTTCAACGAAGAGATAAGAACTGCCACCGAGATAGTCACGGCAAACTGGTTATACATTTGCCCGGTGATCCCCGGCATCAGGGATACAGGCACAAAAACCGCCAGGAGCACCAGCGTCGTCGCGACAACCGGACCACTGACTTCTTTCATCGATACGCGTGTCGCTTCAACAGGACTCAGACCCTCTTCAATATGCCTGCGAACATTTTCCACAACAACAATCGCATCATCGACCACCACGCCCACGGCTAATATCAAGCCAAACAGGCTGACCGTGTTAATCGAAAAGCCCATGGCAAGCATCACGCCGAACGTGCCAACCAGAGAAACCGGAATAGCAATCGCGGGTACCAAGGTAGAGCGCCAATCCTGCAGAAAGATGAAGACCACAAAAATAACAAGCAGCACCGCCTGGAAAAGTGCTGTCACCACCTCATCGATGGAGGTTTTGATGTAACGCGTTGTGTCGTACAGAATGTCGTATTCAATATCATCCGGAAAACGTTCGGACAGCTTATCCATCAGTGCATGAACATCTTCAGCAACTTGCAATGCGTTTGCATCAGGTGACTGGTAGATCGCCAGTATCACTCCGGGCTTATTATTAAGCTCCCCATACCAGCTATAAGTTGCTGAGCCCAACTCAATTCGTGCCACATCTTTCAATAAAACACTGGAGCCATCACTTCTCGAGCGAACAACCAGATTGGCAAATTGCTCTGGAGATTCCAATCGTCCTTGCGTCTTGAGGGTATATTGAAACTGTTGGTCAGCCGGAGATGGTGCACCACCAAGTTGCCCTGCCGGAACCTGCACATTTTGCTCATTGATGATTGCCTGAAGGTCGGACGTCGTCACCCCGAGGGCGGCCATCCTCATCGGATCCAGCCAAATGCGCATACCATAATCCAAGCCTCCGAGGATAGACGCATCACTGATGCCATCGACCCGGGCAATGTCACTCAGGACATTGATGTTCGTAAAGTTGGACAGAAACAAACCATCGTAGGTTCCATTGGGAGAGAACAAGTTAACGACCATCACCATTTCGGTGGACTTCTTATCGACCTTAACGCCCTGCTTCACAACATCGGCAGGGAGTTTGGGATTCGCACGGCTAACGCGGTTCTGAACATTAATCTGAGCCAAATCGGAATCAGTGCCAATCTCAAAGGTGACGGTAAGGACATAAGAACCATCGTTTGCGCTTTTTGAGGACATGTAAAGCATACCCTCGACACCATTCACCTCATCTTCGATGGGCGCAGCAACCGTTTGCTGAACAACCTGAGCGTCAGCCCCGGGATAGGAGGCTGAGACTTCAACAACAGGTGGAGAGATCTTCGGAAACTCGGCAATCGGCAGAACCTGCATTGCCAAAAAACCTGCGAGAGAAATAACGATCGAAATAACAAACGCAAACTTTGGACGACTAATAAAAAACTGACTAAACATGCATCAGCTCCCGCCTAGTTTACTGCGGGCAACTGCGCGGCAATGCCTTCGGCCTTGCCCCCAACCCGTACTTTCTGCAAACCTTCGATGATGACCCTGTCACCTTCGCTCAAACCTTCACTGATAACGATATTTACACCCTGATTTGACCCGGTTTTGACAAGTCGTTTTTCAACGAACTGCTCGTCATTTAATACCAACAAAAATTTGCCGGTCTGATCTTCCTGAATTGCCTTTTGAGGCACAACCAATGCAGTTTGGGCTTCACCACTTTCCACAACAATTGTCACGTGCTGACCCGGAATCACAAAACCATCGGGATTATCAAACGCAGCGCGTATTTTTATCGTTCCCGTTGTTTCATCAAACCGATTGTCGAAAAAATTGAAGACACCGTGTTTGTCATAGATATCTCCCGAGGAAAATTTAAGCTTTTCGATAAGCTCCGGGGATGCTTCTCCGCTAGCGGCTAATCGTTGTCGATCTGCACGAGCCTCGGAGAACTCTCTTTCACTTGCCTGAAAGCTCACATAAATAGGATCAGACAAAACCAAATTAGCCAATACTGTTGATGGTGAAATAAAGTCTCCCATACTCACCCTCGCCTGACTCAAGGTGCCATCGGTTGGCGCAAGGATTGAAGTGTAATCAAGGTTCAATGTTGCTGACTTTAGCGCCGCCTTGGAGGATTCAAGAGCAGCCTCTGCCTGCAGCTTTTTACTTGTCAACTGATCCATCTGGGCCTGACTAATAGTGCCTTTACCTATCAGCTCATTGCCGCGCCCGTAGTTTCTCGAAGCCTCATCCAGAGCGGCACTGTCGGCCGCCAGTTTTGCCTTGGCTTTCGCAACCTCCGCTTCAAGCGTGTCCTTGTCCAATTCAAACAAAAGATCGCCAGCCTTAACTTTTGCGCCATCAGCCACATGCTGCTTCACCAGATAACCACTGACACGCGCCTGAATTTGTACATCCTCTTTCGGTTCCGTGATGCCAACATACTCACGACTCTTCACAATCGACTGGATCGCCGCCGACAGCACACTTACTTTGGGCAAAGGGGCATTCACCGGTTGTTCGGCGGGCCCATCAGAACAGGCGACAAGCAAAAATGAAAAAAGGATTAAGAAAATAAGCTGACTCGATTTCATACTCTATCCACGACATTGATCGAATAAAACAAACACCGGCCTTTAATTCTCCCTTAGCCCGCGCTTTCGTACGATGAGAATAAAACCCGGTGCCGGCAAAGTCCATGAGTAAGTTTCAGTGCGGCTCGGGCTCCGGTTTAAAGAATGAGCAGTAAGCGCTTTCCCACTTGTCTTAATGCGGATCTTATCTATGATTAGAATCGAGTGTCCGGGACTGTTCCAATCGTTCAGCCCAATGCAACTCGTCACGCACCAAAGCCGACTTCCCATTCTTCCTAGCAGCGCTCTTTTTTATGCGAAAAATGATTGTTAGCATTTTAAGCCTAATGTCAGGTACCGCCATTTTCCTTGTCGGTCACGGCCTGCTAGGTACCTTGCTATCGCTGCGCGCCTCGGTAGAAGAATATTCGACCACCATCACCGGCATCATCATGGCCGCTTACTTTGCAGGTTATATCGTTGGCACATTTAAAGGTCCAATGATGATCAACCGTATTGGCCATATCCGTGTTTTCGCAATTACAGCTTCTATCGCCAGCGCTCTGGTTCTGTTCCACGGATTGGTAGTAAGTCCTTGGGCTTGGGCAGCCACACGCTTCGTTTATGGCGGATGTGTTGTTGTTTTTTATCTCGTTATCGAAAGCTGGTTAAACGACCGGGCGAGCGACTCTTCACGCGGACAAGTATTTTCGGCGTACACCTTCGTCACCCTTATTTCTCTCGCGGCTGGCCAATACCTGCTGGTTCTTGGGGACGTCGTGGCTCTGGAACTCTTCGCTATTGCAGCAGTATTGTTCAGTTTCAGCCTGGTGCCTATTGCCTGGACACGCTTGCCCGAACCAAGGCGCGTCAAAGCACCTGCCATTGATATTAAAAAGCTTATACACACAGCGCCTGTCGGTTTTGCAGGCTGTCTGGCTTCAGGGCTCGTGGGTGGAGCATTCTGGACTATTAGCCCCTTATTTGCCTTGGAAAGTGGACTTTCGGAAACGCAAGTCGCTGCTTATATGAGTATCCCGATCATTGGAGGAGCGCTCTTCCAGTTACCCGCCGGCTTACTCTCTGATCGTTTTGACCGACGAAATACCATTGCCGTTCTCAGTATAATCGCTGCGCTCTTTGCGTTATCAACCATCTTCATCTCGCAAATT
>DAITOW010000228.1:2273-5016 GCA_036833965.1 Oleiphilaceae bacterium | reverse complement strand
GGCTTCAAAAGGGTTGCTCAGCTCGCAATCGGGGGTGACTATGGTTGCTTCTACGAGTGTTGAATTGGATCTGGACGGCGCCGAAAAGATTTTGCGTTTGATTGATGTTTTAGAAGATCTTGATGACGTTCAAAACGTTTATACCAACGCAGAGATATCCGAAGATATCCTTTCGCGGCTTAGCTAGGATTCAAACGGTTACTCGATAAAGGGCTTTAGAGCCCTTTTTTGTTCATTCCGCACGAAGAAGCGAGTTGTCTTGCCGTTATGTAATGGCGTTTCGTAAGCCCCCCTTTTACACTTCCTTGAAATACCTTTGGGCGATTTTATGTCGGTGATTTTGGGAATAGACCCTGGTTCACGGTTTACGGGCTATGGCCTTATCGAGTTTCGGGCGGGAAAGAGCGCTTATATTGCCAGCGGCTGTATTCGTGTTACAGGGGATACCCTTGCTGATAAGTTGGGCCTTATTTTTCGTGGCGTGACGCAGTTGATAGAGCAGTACTCGCCGGATGAGTTTGCGATTGAGGAAGTGTTTATGGCACGCAATGCTGATTCAGCTCTCAAGCTCGGGCAAGCGCGTGGTGCGGCCATGGTTGCTGCGAATATGATGGGATTGCCCACAAGCGAATACGCCGCGCGAAAGGTCAAGCAGGCTCTAGTTGGCAAAGGGTCGGCAGACAAAACACAAGTAAAGCACATGGTTGTCCATCTTTTGGGGTTGAATGGTGATCCGCAGTCGGACGCAGCAGATGCTCTCGCGATCGCCCTGTGTCATGCACACACGCAGCAAAATCTTATTAGAATAGCCGGCGTCTCCAAAAGCCGTCGGGGCAGAGTGAGTTAGTTATGATTGGAAAGTTAAAAGGCAGGCTTGAATCAAAGAGTACACATCAGGCGCTGATTGATGTGAATGGAGTCTGCTATGAAGTGGACGTTCCAATCAATACAGCGTTTGATTTACCGGAGAAGGGTGAGTTAGTTGAGTTGCATACACATTTCGTAGTCCGGGAGGACGCGCAATTGTTGTACGGTTTCAACTCAATACTTGATCGCGATACGTTTCGTACTTTGATTCGTGTTAACGGCGTAGGTCCCAAGCTCGGAATAGCAATTCTCTCAGGTTTAAGTGCTAGGGATTTGCAAGCTTGCGTTGAGCGAGAAGATGTAAGTTCGCTTGTTAAGTTGCCTGGTATCGGGAAAAAGACTGCGGAGCGATTGTTGATTGAGTTGCGAGACAAACTCAAGGTAGTCCCGGTTACGGATAGCGTTGATGCTGGTCGGTCATCTGCGGAGGTGAATTCCGTGTCAGATGGTGCTGAATCGGAGGCAGAGGCTGCTCTGGTTGCGCTCGGGTATAAGCCTGTAGATGCAGCAAAACTCATCAAAAAGAATTACTCCGACGGCATGACAGTACAGGATCTCATCAAAGCATCTTTGCGTTCCTTAAGCTGAATTTTGCCTTGCATGCTTTAGGCTGTGGAAGGTCCAAGCTGGTATGTGCGGTTTTTGCTTACGATCGTCTGACTGATATTTAACTTTCGTAGTGCTGTTACACGAGTAAACTGATCCCAATTAACTTTGAAGTAACTATCAAAATGATCGAAGCAGATCGACTCATTTCGGCTAAGTCTGGCAGTGATGGCAGGCGGATAGTCGAAGAGCAGCAGGATCGCGCAATCCGCCCCAAGCTTTTAGCTGATTACGTTGGCCAGCCCGTTGTAAAGGAGCAGATGAGCATCTTCGTAGAGGCTGCGAAGAAGCGTAATGAAGCGCTTGATCACGTGTTGATCTTTGGACCGCCAGGGCTAGGTAAGACAACGCTTGCAAATATTCTGTCCAATGAGCTTGAATCAAACATTCTTTCTACATCTGGGCCCGTTCTTGAGAAAGCGGGTGACTTGGCGGCGCTTCTGACTAACCTGGAAGAAGGAGACCTTCTTTTTATTGATGAGATTCATCGTCTAAGCCCACATGTCGAAGAGGTGTTATATCCTGCAATGGAGGATTATCAGCTCGACATCATGATTGGTGAGGGGCCAGCAGCCCGTTCCATCAAGCTTGATCTGCCTCCCTTTACCCTAGTGGGCGCAACAACCAGGGCAGGTCTTTTAACATCTCCCTTGCGAGATCGCTTCGGAATCGTGCAGCGACTCGAGTTTTATAACGTTCCTGATCTTTCGTCCATTGTTTCACGCTCTGCCAGGCTTTCGGGAATAGAAATTCATCCTGAAGGGGCGACTGAGATCGCGAAACGTTCGCGAGGTACCCCGCGTATTGCTAACCGGCTTTTACGGCGAGTTCGTGACTTTGCTGAGGTGAAGAGTGACGGGCGTATTACCCGAGAAGTAGCGGATCAAGCTTTGAATATGCTGAGCGTCGACGAGTGCGGCTTTGATCGGATGGATCGAAGGTTGCTGTTATCAATGATTGAGAATTTCGGCGGCGGCCCGGTTGGGGTGGAGAGTCTTGCAGCGGCAATTGGGGAGGAGAGAGGGACGATTGAAGATGTTCTTGAGCCCTATTTGATTCAGCAAGGATATATGGTTCGTACACCACGCGGTCGAATGACGACCGAGAAAGCCTGGTTGCATTTCGGTTTGGCGATGCCTAGTGAAGGGGGCGCCTGATGTCAGGTTTTAGCCTACCTGTTCGTGTCTATCTGGAGGACACGGATGCAGGTGGCATAGTGTTTTATGCGAATTATCTGAAGTTTTTTGAGCGTGCTCGTACTGAGTTCGTT
>DAITOW010000228.1:0-2263 GCA_036833965.1 Oleiphilaceae bacterium | reverse complement strand
AAATTGGGCATCAGTTTCGTTGTATCCGAGTTGCAAGTGCGCTATTTCGCCTCGGCATATCTGGATGATGAGCTGAAAGTTGGCGTCGAGACTTTGGAGTTAAAAAATAGCTACTTTCAAGTGCGGCAGTGGGTTGAGCGTTGCTCTGAACCTGGACGGGTTCTAGTCGAAGGGGTTGTTAAGGTGGCATGTGTTGATTTGGAAAGTGGTCGACCGAGAAAAATGCCGTCGGAATTGAAAGTCGCGCTCGAGACCGGATTGAATTAGTAACAGGGGAAATATCTTGCAAGAACAAATATCTGTTTGGGGTTTGATTGCCGACGCGAGCGTGCTTGTTCAGTTGGTAATGTTACTGTTGCTCGCTGCATCTGTAATCTCGTGGTACTTGATATTTCAGCGAAGCGCTTACTTTAAGGCTGCAAAGAGTGATCAGCTTGAATTTGAGGAGCGCTTCTGGTCGGGGATGGACTTAGGCCGCCTTTACAGGGAGTCTGAGAATCACCCGGGCTTGGAGTTTATTTTTCGCTCAGGATTCAAAGAGTTTAACCGCTTGCGAAAGAACGATATGGATGCTGATGCGATCATGGAAGGGACTCAAAGAGCAATGCGTGTTGCCTTGTCGCGAGAGTCAGATCGGCTTGATGTCAGTTTGCCTTTTTTGGCTACCGTGGGCTCGACAAGTCCATACGTTGGTTTGTTTGGTACTGTCTGGGGAATTATGAATTCGTTTCTTGGTTTGGCGCAGGAGCAACAAGCAACGTTGGCGACTGTCGCGCCAGGTATTTCCGAGGCTCTCATCGCCACGGCCATGGGCTTGTTTGCGGCAATTCCGGCCGTTGTCGCCTATAACCGTTTTTCTGCTAATGCAGACCGTCTATACAGCACGTATGAAACGTTTGTCGAGGAGTTCTCAAGCATTCTGCATCGTAATGTCTACGCGACGGATAAACCGGAATAAGAGGGGCGTAGCTCAATGGCGAGACAGAAAAAAAAGCCAATGTCTGACATCAATGTCGTGCCCTATATTGATGTCATGCTGGTGTTGTTAATCATCTTTATGGTGACGGCGCCAATGCTGACGCAAGGGATAAAAATCGATTTACCACAGGTTGAATCCGCTCCTGTTATTGTGGAACAGAATCAGGAGCCGTTAATTATCTCTGTAGATTTGAATGGGTCGTATTATATGGAGATGAGCTCTGTCTCCGATGAACCACTTTCTCAGGATCAGCTTCTGGATAAGGTTGGAGATCTGCTATCGGTTAATCCCTCTCTCTCCGTCTTGATTCGCGGTGATAAAAACGTGGAGTACGGCGTTATTGTGAGCCTTATGGCTGTGGTGCAGGCGGCCGGAGCTCAGGGCGTAGGCTTGATTACCGAGGATCCATGATCAATAAACCTACCGGCTCGGAACGGTTTAAGCAGTGGCTGGGGCTGGCAAACTATGCGAGAGAGGCGCTAACGCGCGGACAGCGTCGTTATCTTGTTGCTAGTGTGGCGGTTCACCTGTTGGTGGTTATTTTAATGACCTGGAGTTGGAGCAGTACTGAGGCTGTAAAAACATATGTCATCCCTAAAAGCATTGAGGCCCGCGTATTAACGAGTCAGGAAATTGATCAGCTGCCATACAAAAAGAAGCAGCGTGCGGAGCAGGATGCGAAGGAAAAACGTCGTTTAGAAGAATTGCGAAAGAAAAAAGAAGAGCAAAAGAAAAAAGAACAGGCAAAAAAGCGCGCTGAAGAGGAGCGCAAGCGCAAGGAGGCGAAGAAAGAAGCAGAGCGCAAGAAGGCAATTGTTGAGCAAAAGAAAAAACAGCAGGAGCTTGAGAAGCAAAAGGCCGAGAAAGCTGCGCGTGACAGGCAAAGCAAAGAAGAAGCAGCTCTGAAGGAGCGGCAGCAGAAAGAGCTTGCAAAACAGCGTGAACTTGAACGCCAGGAAGTGGATAAGCTCAAGCAGCTTGCAGATGAGCGCAAGCAAAAGCTCAGGGAGCAGCAGTTAGCGGAACGTCTTAAGGGAATTGAAGATTTAAAGGCAGCCGAGGATTCGGATGAGCCGGTTTTTGATGTTGATGAAAAGACGCGTTATCTGTCGATTATTCGAAGTCGAATTGAGTCTCGCTGGCACAAGCCGCCAAATAGTGAGGGTTACAACGTTGTGTTGCGTATTGAGCTCTTTCCGTCGGGAGAGCTATCAAGTGCAGCAGTCATTAAAACTAGTGGTAATTCAGCGCTTGATGAGAGTGCTTTGCGAGCAGTCAGGGCGG
>DAITOW010000227.1:0-5022 GCA_036833965.1 Oleiphilaceae bacterium | reverse complement strand
ATACTGCTCTGCCCGAGTCGCGCGTCGGCTGGCAAGGCACCTGGGTCAGGGTCGACACTTCGTTCGCTTGCAAGACTATGGGCACATGATTCCAATGGAAGACGAGAACTTCAGCGCAGCCCGCCAAATGCACGTGTGGCTATGTTGGCAACTCGGTATGCAAAAGCCCCAACCAACTCAAGGCTTGAAAACCGCCACCGTATAACCCATGCCTTTCAGGTGGCTGGCGTGTAACTGGCTCATCGTGCCCTTTTCACAGTAAATCAGGTAGCGTTGAGCCATATCCAAGCGCTCCAGCTCGCTCATTAACTCATAAAAGGGGATGTGCAAAATCTCGTTATTGGTGAGTAGCAAAGGCGCTTTCGCCAACTCTTCTGCGCCACGGATATCAATGACGATATCGTCGACTAAAGGCAAATTTGTAACCTCAACATCCACAACATTCTTCTGCTGCTTCATGACCTGATCAATTTTCATGAAATAGGCATCATCAACCGCTTTCTTAAGCACCGCAAAATCGAACTTCGCCTCTTCCTCCTCAACGCGATCCAGCTTGGCGCAGGTCGTTGGGCGATCTGAGATCACACCACAATATTCGGGCATGTTTTTCGCGAACTCTTCGGTACCGATCTCGGAAGACAGACGGATGATGTCCTGCTTATCCATTGTCACCAGTGGACGTAACACCAGAGTGTCGCACACCTTATCAATCACATTCAGGTTGGTAATTGTCTGACTCGACACCTGAGACACCGACTCTCCGGTTACAAGCGCAGGGATATCTAACTGCGCTGCTACCTCTTGCGCGGCTCGCATCATCATCCGCTTGAGTATCACACCCATGTGCGAGTGATTCACATTCTTCAGAATCTCGGCGACCACGCCCTCAAAGGGAACCGTAATAAATTGCACGCGATGGGAACGGCCATATTTTTCCCAAAGATAAAGAGAAACCTGCTTTACACCAATCTCATGTGCATCACCACCCAGATTGAAGAAACAGAAGTGTGTCTTCAATCCACGCTTCATCGTCAAATAGCTCGATACGGTTGAATCGAATCCGCCGGAGATCAATGAAAGAACCGGCTCTTGCGTTCCGATCGGAAAACCTCCCAGGCCCTCATAACGCTCCGAGATCGTATAAAGGGTTTGATCACGAATTTCGAGCTTGATCGTCTCATCCGGATTTCTCAGTTCAACCCTTGCAGCCTTGGTATGCTGCAAAAATGCACCACCGAGATAACGCTCCAGATCGATCGAAGCGAAGGTGTGCTGCCCTGCTCTTTTGACACGAACGACAAAACTCTTGTCTTTGAGCTTCTCGCTATAGGTTTGAATACAGATATCAGCAATGTCCTGAAAGCGGTCATCAATACCTTCCAGTTCATGACTTTCAACTTTCAGTACATTGGAGATGCCGGGAATTCGCTGCAAGGCGTCAATCACCTTTGCTTCATCAGCCGCATAGGCGGGCAAAAGACGAACCTCAATCTTGTCCCAAAAACCCTGAACTTTTGCGCCATCTGTCTCCTTGGATAAAACGACCTGCACGTTTTGACGCAACTGTTTTACCAGACGCTGACGAACGGGTTTGCTTTTAATGGTGATCTCAGGGAAAAGCTTGACGATAAATTTCATGACGGCTCTCAAACCAAAAATATCAAGGCGCAGTATTCTATATGAAATAAAGCGCAAAGTTGCGCCAATTTACAACTCTTCACGCGAGCGTGCCGCTATACTGATCAAATGCTTCAAGCAAATGTAGTTTCGGAGATTGAAAATGACAAAGAAAGGAATAGATGCTCGCGTCACCCCGCGAGGAAGTATGGACATATTGTCTAGGCACGAGGTCAGTCTGCTACGCAATAAAAAGAACAAACATTTGCAGGAAATCTTCCGACGCTGCGCGCTAGCGGTTCTTAACTCCGGATCCATCAGCGATGATGGCGAGAGCTTGCTCGAAGCTTATCGAGACTTCGAGATACAGGTGATTCAGCAACCCCGCGGCATCAAGCTCGATATCAAGAGCGCTCCGGAGAACGCCTTTGTCGATGGCGAGATGATTCAAGGCATCAACAACCATTTATTTTCCGTTGTACGAGACATCATTTATACAGAAAACGTCCTGATTAAGAACAATAACCTCAATTTGAAGTATTCGGAGCACATTACGAACTTCATTTTCCACTTATTGCGCAACGCCAACTTACTGAAAACTAACTGCGAGACAGACATTGTTGTTTGCTGGGGTGGTCACTCGATTGGCCGTACAGAGTATGACTACACAAAGGAAGTCGGCTATCAACTTGGCCTGCGAGCCCTGAATATTTGTACTGGCTGCGGCCCTGGTGCAATGAAAGGCCCCATGAAAGGTGCGGCTGTTGGTCATGCAAAACAACGCCAGGCTTTGGGGCGCTATATCGGAATTACCGAGCCGGGAATCATTGCAGCGGAATCACCGAACCCGATCGTAAATGAGCTGACGATCCTTCCGGATATTGAAAAACGTCTTGAGGCTTTTGTGCGGCTGGGCCACGGAATTATCGTGTTCCCTGGAGGCGTTGGTACGGCTGAAGAAATTCTATATATTCTGGGCGTACTGCTGCACCCCAAGAACCGTGATATGCCTTTCCCGCTGGTCTTCACGGGACCTGCTTCAAGCAAAGACTACTTTGAGATGATTGATGCCTTTATTGGCAAAGCTCTGGGTCCGGAAGCGCAAAGTCTCTACAAAATCATCATCGATGACCCTGTTCAAGTCGCCAAACACGTCAAATGTGAACTTGAAAATGTAAAAGCCTATCGTCGCAAACGGCGGGATGCCTACTATTACAACTGGCTGTTAAAAATCGATCCGGTTTTTCAAAAGCCATTTGAGCCAACACATGAACTGATGGCCAGTCTAAATCTCAGTAAGGATCAGGAAACGCATCAGCTCGCGGCAAACTTGCGTCGTGCATTTTCAGGGATTGTCGCAGGCAATGTTAAAGCCAGGGGCATTCAACAAATTAAAAAGAAGGGGCCATTTGAGATCAAGGGTGATGAGGAAATTCTCGGGCCAATGGACACGCTGTTAAAAGCATTCGTCGCGCAAGGCCGCATGAAGTTACCCGGCTCGCATTACGTTCCTTGCTACACAATCGTTAAGTGAACAGCCACCTACCGACCTTGGCTTGAAACGCACTACCAAGTGCGTTTGAGCCGGAGAGAAACACCCCGGCTCGAACGCAATGCGCTGTCGGTCCCGAAGTCTGAATCGGAACTTACTTCAACGTGCTGTAATACTCGGCAAGGTTCTCCATATCTGCATCTGACAAACCCGCTGCCTGAGCCTGCATGATTGCAGCCATGCCTCCATTGCGCTGTTTTGCCTTATAGGCTTTCAGTGCCGCGACCAGATATTCCTTATTCTGACCCGCCAAGTTTGGATAGGTCTTGATTGTCGCCATGCCATTTGCGCCATGGCACGCAGCACAAACTGCTGACTTGGCCTTTCCTGCTGCCGCGTCCCCTGCTAATGCGTTAGTCGCGCCAAAAGCCATAGTCATGGCAGATACAATGATCGCTTTCTTCAACATCTTAATTCTCCATCTTTAACAGATCAGGTCTTTGAGCTTCTTGCTTGGTTTTCCAGTGTAGCAGAGCCCCCCAAAAACCACAGTTTTTTCAACGCACCCGAATTCAGGATGACACCTAATCTATACGAGTTAACACGGCGAAGCAGTTTTAATTGATCTGGCACGCATTTTCCGGATCGCACATTTCGCTTCGAAGCGCTTTACGATAGCATGCACACCTAGAATAAAAACTGCGAGATTGATCAATATGTTACGTGCCTTATCAAGTCTGCTGTTGCTATTGGCTTTAAGTGCCCCCGCTGCTGCGAACACCCTTCAACCGCTCACCATGTGTGTATTCGACTTTGTCGGCCACGACGGCCCGATACATAAGGAGATGAAGGAATACAGAATCGATGCTGTTCGCTGGGGCGTAGACCTTGAATTCAAAGTGTATACCGATGATCGTGTTGCGTCTGAAGAATTCAAAAACGGCGTATGCGACATGCTGAATCTCCCCGGGATCAGAGCGCGCGAATACAACCGTTTTACTGGCAGCATTAATGCCGTTGGCGCACTCCCGACCTATGAACATCTGGCCATTGTCATCAAATCCTTAAGCAGCCCGGGCGCTGCACAGCTTATGCGTAATGGCGAGTACGAAATCATTGGCATTGGCCCGATCGGTGCAATTTTCCTGTTCGTGAATGACAAATCGATTCAGAATCCATCTGACATGGCCGGCAAGCGTGTTACCGTTCTGGATAACGCTCCGGAAACAGAATATCTGGCAACCCGCATTGGCATGACGCCCGTTTCTTCTAGCATCGCAAACGCTCTGCAAAAGTTTAACAACAAGGCTGTCGATATTACCGGAGCGCCCGGTTTGGCATACGAACCAATGGAAATGTACAAAGGCTTAGAGCCTGATGGCGGCATTATCAAATGGCCGAGCCTGCAAATTACCATGCAGCTAATCGTTCGCTGGGAGAAAGTTCCGGAAGGCTTCGCTCAAAGCTCGCGCGAACTACTTGCGAGCAAATACAAGGACCAAATCCGAAAAATAGAGGACAGTGAGCTGACTATCCCTGAAAAATACTGGATCGAAATTAACGACAAAACCAAAGACAATTGGAATGAGCTGTTCCGCGAGAGTCGCATCGCCTTGCGCGACAAAGGTATCTACGATGCCAAGGCTCTCACTCTATTCCGCAAGGTTCGCTGTAAGATTGACCCAGCGCTTGCTGAATGTACCTCGAAAGACAGAGAGTAAGATATATCTGCTCAGACAGGATCTGACCGCGTCAATAAAGCTTTGATGCGATCGTCTTTACAAGGGCTCAACAACACTATCGAACTTTGTATATTCGGGCCACATCTGGCCCGAGCAGACCCATTGAATTCGCCACCAGAAATGGAAATTATCTTGTTGCTCAATTTAAAAGGGCAGACGTCGGTCCTATCA
>DAITOW010000226.1:0-5059 GCA_036833965.1 Oleiphilaceae bacterium | reverse complement strand
GCTTGAAAGAATACATTTGGACTCGACACCGCTGAATCGCAGAACGATTTTGTTGCCTTCCTTGAATGGAAGTCTTGGTGTTATCAGCGTACTCGGTTGCCCGATGCTACTGAGTTCGGGGAGCAGCAAGCCTCGCAGGAACTCGCTGTGCTTTCCGGTTTTGTTCAGTTGTTGCACGGCGCATGGTCTGGCGCGAGGTGCGAGTAGCTCGATACCAATTTGGGTGCCTTGCTGTTTCGAATGTCGAATCCACCGAATGACGGCGATGCTCCAGGTTTTTTCCGATGTTTCCCGAACGCAAAGCAGTTCTCCTGCCTGAACATTTTTGGGGACATCGCCTACCCACTGAATGCAGTAGCCGCCGGGGCTTGTGTTGATCAAAGATGTGGAATGGACGGGAAAGTCCTTCTCTGCGGTTTCGGGGTGACTTGTGTAGTCGATGATGGAATCACTCTTGATCGACTTAGCATTGGTTACATGCGCGGCGTCAAAAGCATTTGCCCATGGGTCATGTGCAATAGAACGCCCTCGGTTATCATCTTTGCTATCCACATCCAAAGGCTCTACTCCGAACAGATGCGGCTGGAATGCAGTTTTTCCCGAAGTGTAAAAATGAATTGCACTCAAGCCAACACAGATATCCAGTTTGCCGGTACTTGCAATACGCTTAAACGTCCTCTTGGTTAAAATGCCAAGAGAATGATGCAAATGCTGCAGCAGCGAGTTCGGCATGTGCACGGGCAACTCAATGTGTTTAACGTCATTGCTGTTGGTTTTCGATGCTGCGCTGATGTGCGAAGTGATGCGTGTGATCAACTCTACGGTGTCAAAACCGTGGAAATATTCATCCAGTTCTTCATGCACGAGGCTTTTGTATTTGGGTGGTCTGTCGTCTGACAAATTGACCACGAAAACGGCTGACGGAAGGTATTTTCTTCCCAGCTCCACATAATCTGACCAAAGTTCGTAAACGCTCCATGCGCTATCAATCTCTTTTTGACGAAGCTGGTTGGTGCGGCTGCAGGCAAGAAGGAGGTTGCGTTTGTAGGCGCGTCGAATCGAGGTCTCTTTAACAAATTCGTTTTCTTCGTCCAGCACCAGATATTTCATCAAGCCAAGATCGTCGCTGAAGCGATAGACCTCGTTCATGTCTTTCCAGACGTTTTTGGGAACGTATACGTACAGCTTTGAGCTGAGTAACAGGATCTTGCCGAGTTCACTGATCACTCTGTGCGCGGCACAGGCAAAGTTCTTTCTCGACATTTCACTGCCAAGCTCCGGAACGGTTTCAACCAACACCGCTTTGTAACCGGTGGACAGAGCCATGTGCAGGCTCACTACCAGATTGATGACCTTGCGTTGCTTTTCCTGCGGAGCGACAGAGCCGTTTAAAAAGTGCTTGGATAATTCGGTGCAGGCGAAGTGAATCGGCTTGCGCAGACTTTCGAGCATCTTTGAGCGATGCGTCGGTTTGCAACTCAGACGGTTTAGCTCATTGATAGCGGAGTAGAGCAGACGTGAGGTCTCTCCCAGATTCGCCATGGGCAATTCTGCAACCCAAGCCTGAACGGATTCCGGCGTTGCGTTAGCAAAAGAAAGGTTACCCAGATTCTGTTCCGGGACTGATAATGATAATTTGAGCTCTGGACCCAACATCTTTGCTGTTTTTCCTATGATGTCTGTCGTCAATCTGGTGCGAAATCTATGTGCTGAACTAGATCGCAAATCTTTTCTATCGTCTTATAATAGCAGGGTTTTGGCGGCTTGTTGCAGCTCAGAGTCAAAAGAAATCAATAAAAATCAGGTGGTTGGCAAAAACTGTGATTCAGGCGTTAGAAAGTACTCGTTTGCTTTGCTCTCCGGGCTGTTCTTCGGCCAGTTTGGGGGTCAGGAATCCCGGTAAAAGAGCACATAATTCCTGGTAGATCCGTTTTGCTTCTTCCCTGTCCAAATCAAAGTGCGCTGCGCCCGCTACTTTGTCCAGCGTGAAGAGATAATAGGGCAGCACTCCTTGTTCAAACAGGCGCTCGGAGAGTTGCGCAAGCTTGCGCGGATCGTCATTGACGGCACGCAGCAAAACCGACTGGTTAAGCAGGGTGACGCCATGTTGCTTGAGTTGTCGGAATGCAAAAGCAGTGTCTTCGGCCAACTCATTTGGGTGGTTGCAATGAGCAACAAGAACGACCTTGCAGCGCAGGCCGGATAATCTGTTCAGGAGCTCCTGCGTAATACGTTGCGGTAGGCTGGGCAGCATACGTGTATGAATTCGTATCCTTGAAACCGTCGGGATTTTGTCTATTTGCTTCAGCAGCGCATCCAGTGCCGAATCTGACAGGCTCAGCGGATCTCCTCCACTTAGAATGATTTCGTTAATGTATGCATTTGAAGCAACATAATCGAGTGCTTTTGACCATTCGCTTCTGGATTGCTGGTGCTCGCTGTAGGGGAAATTTCGGCGAAAGCAGTAGCGACAGTGAATAGCGCAGGCCTGAGTCAGAATCAGCAGGGCTCTAGAGCTGTATTTGTGGATCAGGCCGGGAACGGGCGAAAAATCCTGCTCGAGCAAGGGCTCCATAGTGTAGCCATCAACGGGTAACGATTCTCTGGCTTGCGGCAAGACCTGAAGTAACAGTGGATCGTTCGGATTGCCTGTCTCCATCTTGTCTAAAAATGGTGCAGGAACTCTTAAGGGAAAAGAGGGTGCAAGTTCATCAAGCAGGGGATGACGATCAAGCTTGAGTCTCGCTAGAAGTGCTTGCTTGGAAATCGTGCTTTCTCGCAGGATTGTTTTCCAGCTTTCTGGCTCGGGCTGCAGCGGTACTGCCTTCTTTAGCTCAATGTTTGCCATGGGGTTTCCGTTAACCGACACCTGTTTTGTGCTTCGACAGAACTGACGGAAGAGTGTATGATTGCCGCCAATTTTTTAGGCCGTGTCACGGCTGCGTAATCTACACTTTACCGAGTCGATGCGACAGCACTATTTATGGTGCATAAGTTCGAATCCGTGCTCTTTGTTTTAGAGGTCCGCCTGAGGCGGGAATTATTGGGTGATAATATGGCAAATTTCTCTACGAATGAATTCAAGGGCGGTCTGAAAGTCTTGTTGGATGGCGACCCATGTTCGATCCTTGAGAACGAATATGTGAAGCCGGGTAAGGGCCAGGCTTTTAACCGCGTGAAGCTTCGTAACCTGAGAACCGGTCGCGTTTGGGAACGTACCTTCCGCAGTGGTGAGTCTCTGGAAGGTGCTGATGTCATGGAACACGACATGGAGTACTTGTACACCGATGGCGAATTCTGGCACTTCATGATGACCGATGGTTCTTTTGAGCAGCACGCTGCAGACGCCAAAGCGGTTGAAGATGCGGTTAAATGGTTGAAAGAACAGGAAGTATACGTGGTGACATTGTACAACGGCGCTCCTTTGTCAGTTAGCCCACCAAACTTCGTTGAACTTGAAGTGACGGAAACAGACCCTGGTTTGAAAGGTGATACCGCCCAGGGCGGAACCAAGCCCGCAACGTTGACGACAGGTGCGGTGGTTAACGTGCCTCTTTTCATCAATATCGGTGAAGTATTACGAATTGATACCCGTACCGGCGAATACGTAAGCCGCGCTAAAAGCTAAGGTTCAAATAAATCTCATGTGGCAGCCATCATGCTCGCATGAAGCCTTGAAAGCCCGCGCTGAGCTCTATGCCCAGCTGCGGGCTTTTTTCTCTGCACGAAATGTGCTGGAAGTTGAAACGCCGGTGATTTCCGGTGCCGGTTCAACCGACCCGTTTCTCGACAGCCTGCGTATAGAAGAAAATGAAACCCGGTTTTTGCACACCTCTCCGGAGTTTGCGATGAAGCGCCTGCTCGCCAGCGGCATTGGTGATATCTATCAGCTCTGCAAGAGTTTCAGGCGTAATGAATTTGGTGGTCGGCACAATCCGGAATTCACTATGCTCGAATGGTACAGGGTAGGTTGGAGTCTTCACGAACTAATGGCTGAAATTTCCGAGCTGGTGAGAGGGGTGCTCGACTGCGAATCGCCACGGCATCTCACTTATAAGCAGGCCTTTATTCAAGTTCTTGGTTTGAATCCTTTTCAGGCCAACTTGGATGAGCTTCGTTCTGCATGCAGGGACAATGTGGCATTTGATGCGGGCGCGCTTGACAGGGACGGCTGTCTGGGTCTGCTCATGAGCCATTGCATTGAGCCGGGTCTTGGACACGATGCACCTTGTTTTGTGATGGATTACCCCGCCAGTCAGGCTTCGCTCGCCAGAGTCGAAAAAGACAAGGATGGTGATTTGGTGGGTAAGCGTGCCGAGCTTTATTTTAAAGGAATAGAGCTTGCCAACGCGTATGATGAATTGACCAATGCCAGTGAGCAGCGGGCACGCTTTGCGGAGGATAGAAAGATGCGCCGTGAGTTGGGCTTGCCGGACGTTAACGCCGATGAGAATTTGATTGCCGCGCTGGAACATGGCTTGCCGGATTGCGCCGGTGTTGCCCTCGGTATTGATCGTCTTTTGATGTTGAAGCTTGGTGCAGAGCGCTTGGCGGATGTACTTGCCTTTCCCTATGATCGCGCATAAATGCGCCACTCTGTGTTGTTTTCTTTTCTGCCTTTTGGTCGCAGCATGTTCCGCGGAGCGGGGCGAGCAGGCACTTGAAAACTATCAGTCACGACTCGGTAATGTTTTCGATGGTGTTGATTTTTCCTCAAGGCCGGAAGTCCTCACGGAAGATCTTACCGCGAACTTTTCATCTTTTGGCCTACCAAAACAAGCGATAAAGGCCTCGCCAGGCCACGGTGACATAGCTCGTATCGATTTGATGGATTTTCTCAGTCTCTACGGTTGTCGCTTGCAGGAAGTCGTTGCACGTGCGAACGCTAGTCTGGGCAAGCTTGCTCCGAATTCCCAGCGGCTCATCAGTGATCTGCGTTTCATCGAATTGGCTCCGGAGTGCATTGATTTGTTGGGCGAGAAGGATGAACCTGAGCTTGCGCAACAGCTCGGCAAAGTGCTGGAGCTCAAGCGCAAGGAGCTTGAAGCCAGAATGGCTC
>DAITOW010000225.1:0-5098 GCA_036833965.1 Oleiphilaceae bacterium | reverse complement strand
AGGTATTTGCGACCAAAGCTGGTCGGGACAGATTTCGCTTAGGCAGGTCGAATCTTGAGGATCTTATCTGCCTTGTCCCTGATTTCGCGATATCGTTCTGCATTATCAATCAACGCGTCCAGATCGGGCTCCTCAAACATCTCCTTCAACAGGGCCATAGATTCTTCTTTTTTGAATAGCTTGGGAAACATTTGCTCGACACAGCGCAACATCACTTCCGGAGACACAGAGGCACCGGGTGAAGCACCCAGGATCGTTCCGTAGGTCTGATCTTCGTTAACGATAATCTCTGTCCCCATCTGCAGATCACCATCTTTGATGATTTGGACACGCTGACCAGCCTGCGAGACCTCCCAGTCAAATCGGGTACTCAATCCGGGCGCGAACTGCTCGAGCGTCTCTAGCATAGCGCTCTTTCCTTTGAAGGTTTCCTTGAACAAGTAGGAAACAAGTGGAAAGTGCTCTTTAGCTACATTTAGGAGGTTCGGGATATCGTGGAGATGAATCATCCTGATAAACTCGATGATGCCTCTGCCCTTTTCAAGAATCGGTGAGAACGTTGCAAAGGGACCAAACAACAAATAGTGCTTGCCGTGCGCTGCACGTAAGTCAAGATGCGGTACTGACATCGGAGGAGCACCTACGGCAGCCTTGCCATAGGTTTTTGCGTTATATTCTTTTGCTGTTTTCTCGTCGATCTCTGTGAGCAAAAACCTCCCGCCTACAGGGAAGCCGGAAAAACGTCGAGCCATAGGCAAATGGCTAGCCTTCAAGATTGGAAAAGCTCCTCCGCCTGCTCCGACAAAAAGCTTGTCTGCACGGAACTGGACGGCATTCTCTCCCTGCTTACACTCTACAAGCCAAGTGCCTGAAGGACTTTTATGAACCCGCGTTACATGAGTGTTGTACTCAAACTTCACGCCTTGTTCATTTGCCATGTAATCGGACAATTGGCGCGTTATCGCTTCAAAATTCACGTCCGTACCGTGATCAACCATCGTAGCGGCCATTTTTTGATCGCGGGGGCGGCCTTCCATTGTCAGCGGGATCCACTCATGAATCTTGTCAAACTCTTCAGACAGTTCCATCTCATCAAAAAAATGGTGACTCGCCATTTCTTTGAATCGCATGTGCAACAGGTTGATGCTTTCTTCATTAACCAATGTGCAGTGTTTGGTCGGGTGGATGATTGAGGCAGGATCCTTGACGATCCCTTTGCTCACCAGATAGGCCCAATATTGTTTCGCCACATTAAACTGGGCATGGATCGTTAATGCCTTTTCGACACTAATCACTTCTTCGTCCACCGGCGTGTAATTGAGCTCACAATTCGCCTCATGTCCGGTGCCCGCGTTGTTAAACACGCTCGAGTTACTTCCAGCAGCCTGATCAAGGCGTTCAATGACAGTAATATTGAGGTTTGGATCGATCGTTTTGGCGATATTGGCGAAGGTGACGCCCATAATGCCGGCACCTATGATGACAACATCCATTCTTTATTCCTTTTGAGAAAACCCATGCGCCCGAGGGGTTGGAGCGCAGCAGTACGTTATGTGTTTGATAGGCGAATTTTAGCACCTATTAACATTCAAGCGACCATTATCGCTTATAACTGTAAGCTAAATAAAGCAGCCTTGAGTCGTTTTTAACTACGTCTGTCCTTGCAAACAGGATTAGCTTGGAGATGATCATTCCTTGTCCAAAAATCATAAATCTTGGCTCGAAGGAAACATTCCGAACCTCACCCGACGATCATAGACTGAATGAAATAATTGGTTTGATCCGGGATTCAATATGAAGAGAAACCCTTCAGTCTGCGTAATCGGCGCAGGAATGACAGGTATATTGCTCGCTATAAAATTACGAGATGCGGGAATTTCTGACATTACCGTATTTGAGAAGAAAGACGAGATCGGAGGAACCTGGAGGGAAAACACCTATCCCGGTGTAGCCTGCGATGTGCCATCCCACATGTATACCTATTCTTTTGAGCCAAATCCCGACTGGAGCAACTTTTTTGCGCGCGGCCCCGAAATCAAGGAATACTTCGAAAGAGTCACTGACAAGTACGATGTCCGAAAGTACATCCGGTTCAACGAAGGTGTGACCGAAGCGCGCTATTCAGACGCAAAGTGGAGCCTCACTACCAGCAAGAACCTGCATTACACCTTTGACTTCGTCATCGCAGCAACAGGCATTTTGCACCACCCTTCATTTCCGGACATTCCCGGCCTGGATACGTTTGCCGGCGAAATCTTCCACACTGCAGAGTGGGACCATTCGGTAAACACAGGCTCTGGCGTGAAGGTTGGGATAATCGGAACAGGCTCTACGGCTGCACAGGCAATACCTGAATTGGTAAATAATGGCGCAGATGTGAGCGTATTCCAAAGAACACCGCAATGGTTGCTGCCCCTTTCTGACTTTAGTATTGGAGACAAGACCAAGCGCTTCCTGAATCGCTACTCCTTTGCGCACAAGTTCATGCGGAGATTTGCGATCTGGTTTATGGAGCACATGTTTACCAAAGCGGTGACGGGCCATCCCATCCAGAAGAAGCTTCTCGAATGGGCATGTCGAATAAATCTTAGATTAAGCATAAAAAACAGAGTATTACGTCAAAAACTTAAACCTAACTATCAAGTAGGGTGTAAGCGAGTCATTGTAAATACGACCTTCTATCCAGCAATACAAAAAGAGAACGCACACCTGATAACCAGTGGCATTGAACGTATTACGGAGGATGGCGTTCTTACAAAGGATGGCACTCTACATAAGCTGGACGTGATCGTCTTATCAACCGGCTTCAAACCCCTGAACTTCATGCGACCTATGAATATGACCGGAAGAAATGGGCTGCACATTGACACTGCGTGGCAGCACTCGGTAAAAGCCTATCGCTCAATGCTTTTACCAAACTTCCCTAACTTCTTTCTTATGCTCGGGCCAAATACTCCAATTGGTAATTTCTCGGTCATTGCAATGAGCGAGGTTCAGGCCGACTACGTAATGCAGTTGATTGAGAAGTGGCGTAACAACGAATTTGATGAAATTGAGCCCAGGCAGGAAGCGGTGCAACGATTTAATAACTATGTAAAAGAGGGGCTGAAAGGGACGGCGTGGGTCGGCGGCTGTCAAAGCTGGTACCTGGATCCTGATGGCGATCCGATATTGTGGCCATACACCTGGGGAGAATGGGTGAAACAAATGGCCAAACCGAATATGGCCGATTTACAAACCCGGAGTGTAACTAATCAGTCCAAGAACGCCGCCTGATAATGATTGGCGCCATAGAGATTAGTATTTAAATTGACTTAGCACGCTTTTAACCTGACTAACCTCTTCGCTTAACCCAAGGCAGAGCGTTTCTGCCTGCTTGGACGCTTCGGATGTTTCCTCTGCGTTATCACGAATAGAGATTACGTCCCGACTTACGGTCTCAGTTGTTACGCGCTGCTCTTCCGAGGCGGAAGCAATCTGCGCATTCAGCCCGGTTATATGGTCAATGCCATGCACAATTGAATCGAGTGCTTGTCCGGCGGTCTCTACTTGAACCACGCAACTGCGTGCAGACTCAACGGACGAGCTCATTTCACTCGCAGCCGTCTGGGCTGAATCCTGAATCGACTTAATCATTGAGACGATTTCTTCAGTAGACTCATGGGTTCGACTTGCAAGCATTCGCACCTCATCGGCGACCACCGCAAAACCGCGACCTTGTTCTCCAGCTCTTGCAGCTTCGATCGCAGCGTTTAAAGCAAGTAAGTTTGTCTGCTCTGCAATCCCCTGAATCACATCGACGATAGCGGAAATGGATTCACTCTGACTTCGAAGGTTGTCAATGACTTCAGCATTACGGGAAATCTCATCGGCCAGAATGTTTATCGCGCTAACCGCTTCGCTAACCACTGCCTGCCCCTGATTCGCGTGCTGATCCGAGTCTTTCGCAGAATTGGAAGCGCTTTCGGTAGTCTCCGCCACATCTCGAGAGGTATGAGAAAGCTCTTCGACTGCAGTAGCGACGGCATCAATTGACTGCTCTTGAACATTCACTCTTTGTGCAACGCCGCGATTTGTCTCAACCAATTCCTGGGCTACCTGATTTACTCGATCAACCGCCTCAAACACACGAATAAAGCTACTACGCATTTTCTCCGTGAATTCGTTGAATGATTTTGCGACGCGCGTGATTTCATCGCGCCCCTCAATTTCAACTTTTGCAGTCAGATCGCCCTCGCCTTGTGCGATGTCATCCATACGTCGAACCAGATCATATAGGCGAACGATAATTCTGCGAGCAATAAAATAAGCAAGCGCCATACAGATAAGAACAATAACAACAGCCATGATCTGTGCCTGCGTCGTCGTTCTATTCGTGTTTTTAATCAGCTGGGCCTGATGAAGTGCGAAAACACGACTAACCTGACGCTCCAGATCGCCCAGCATGTGCACGATATGCTCTACCTTCCGATTAAAAAAAGCACTGTCGTTTGACATGGAAACCAAAACACGAGCGCGCGAATAAACCTCGTCAAAGGCCTTTTTCACAGCATCGATTTTTGATTGATCGCTCGCGCCCAAGGCTAATGCGCTCAGGTCTTCATAGCCACTCGTAAACTTCGCATCTCCGGCAAACTTTACATCGCGGTTTGACCGCGTATACATCACCGTAATCGCGCCACGAGCGAAGTTGTTATACGCTTTCGGATCAACACTTTGCAGATACAGGGTTTCCCGTAACAACTTGTTGAGTTCTTTGTTCGCCGGTTCCAATTCCGTTTCAAGTTTGAGCTTCTTTGTGGCCAACTCGTATACATCGTTATAGGTTACCCGAACGCTAGCGCTTTCATCTGTAATCGAAGCAAATAAATCACCTAAGGTTTCAGGCACTCTTACCTCTTGCTCGCCTTCGCCAACGCTAATGCTATCGGCGCCCTCTTTCGCGACATAGGATTCGCCGAGAAGTGCTTGATACTTAGGGTCTTGCAAGTCAGCAATAAGCGCATCGAAGCGCGTGAACAATCCTGCAACATCATTATCGATCTGAGTTTGTTCTTCGGGCGCGGTCGTTGCGAATAATTCTCCCGTTTTGCCCTTG
>DAITOW010000224.1:0-5115 GCA_036833965.1 Oleiphilaceae bacterium | reverse complement strand
GGTCATGATCGTTTGGTGGTTATTGTAAGTGATCTCGCAGGGTGGTCTGACGGCGTGCTCGCATCGATCCGACGACTTAGTGTTCACAATGACGTGATCGTTGCATTTGTTTTTGACCCATTGGAAAAGCATCTGCCCGAGAAAGCCTCTCTTGTTGTGAGTGACGGGGATGTGCAAATTGAGGTTGATTCCAAGAAGGGTGAAATCAAGGAGAGGTTTACAGCCGAGTTCGCTTCCTCATTCAATCAAGTGTCGAAAGATCTTAAAAAATATGGTGTCCCGATGATACCCATCGATACAGTAGCGCCGGTTGAAGATCAGTTGCGCGTTGCTCTTGGTTTGCCTGGTTAAGATGATGTCGAGCATGCTTGAGATCCGACAGGTTAAAGTGCTTTTGTTGCCATGGTTGTATCATGCAAGGCGTTGATGAATCTTTTGCGCGCACCTTTGGTAATTATGTTCTTCATGGGATAAATGAAGTCGTACTACCTGAATCGGTGTCCTGGTACCCTCAAACAGTTGGCTGGACGATCCTGCTGGGTTTGGTTCTCCTTTTTCTATTATTTAAAGCTTTGGTTCAACTGTTAAGGTGGTATCGAAACCGCTATAGAACAGAAGGATTAAAAAGGCTTCAGCGCTTGAGTGTTGCATCAGATCGGATCGAAGCTGTTCGGGGTGTTCCGATCGTACTTAAAGCTGTCGCCTTGCAGGCCTACCCACGATCAGAAATCGCCCGTTTGTCGGGCTCAGCCTGGATTGAGTTCCTTAACTCGGTAACCGAGCGTGTAAGTTTCAACCCCGCGCAAGCGAAGTTTTTGCAGCGAGTCTCCTATCAGGTACTCTCCTACAACGATATCGATGACGCCTCGTTTGAGGAGTTGATTGAGCAATCAATATATTGGGTAAAGCATCATAAGGCTGGGAGCCAGAGTGACATCGAGGTGATCGTATCCTCGTTCAGGGGGGCTCGATGATTGAGTTAGCCTTTCCCTGGCTGTTGTCGTTGCTGCCCTTGCCAATTCTGGTCTACCTGGTCTTACCTGCGTATAAACAGCAAAAAAGTTCGGTAAAGGTTCCGTTCTTCAACCGACTCGTTCGTATCTCGGGAGAACGGCCCGGGCGTGGCGCTGTCATTGCCCAGCGTATGCTGATTCAGCGGATTATGCTTGTGTTTTCCTGGTGTGTTCTGGTGCTGGCACTCGCCAAGCCGCAGTATGTAGGTGATCCCGTGATTATCGAAAAGGCCGGGCGCGACCTGATGGTGGCCGTTGATCTCTCAGGGTCGATGGAGGCTATGGATTTCACTGATCAGAATGGCCAAAGAACCGACCGATTAACGGCGGTCAAACAGGTGCTCGAAGAGTTTGTTTCCCGGCGTGAAAATGATCGCCTGGGTTTGATCGTGTTTGGAGATGCTCCATTCATTCAGGCGCCGTTTACTGAAGATCATGATGCATGGCTGACTTTGCTTGGTGAAACTGCAATTGGTATGGCGGGGCAGAGCACAGCAATTGGCGATGCAGTTGGATTGGCTATCAAGGCGTTTGAGCAGAGCAAGTCGGAAAACAAAGTGTTAGTCGTTTTGACGGACGGAAACGATACGGGTAGTAAGGTTCCGCCAATTGATGCGGCGAAAGTCGCCGAGCAGTTCAACATCACTATCTATACAATAGCGGTTGGTGATCCTGTTACAAGCGGTGAAGAGGCGCTTGATATAGAAACGCTGGAGCGGATGGCAGAGGTCAGTGATGGTGGCTTTTATCAGGCGTTGGACCGGGACTCCCTGTTGCAGGTATACGAGCGAATTAATGAGCTTGAGCCAGCGGTATTTGATTCAATCAGCTTTAGGCCCAAGAGTAGTTTGCATCATTATCTGCTTGGGGTCGTGGTCGTTATTTATCTGGTTTTATTTATATTCATGGCGATGCGTCAAGGTTCTCAAGCCTTACGAAATGGTGGTGCGCCATGACGGACTTCGGGGCTTTGGCAGCATTTCATTTTCTACGACCCTGGTGGCTGTTAACGCTTATACCACTTGGTGCTGCGGTTTGGCAGTTGAGGAAAGTGCGAGAGCGTGGTGAGCAATGGCAACAGAATATTGCTCCGCATCTATTAAAGGCTTTAACCGTCGGCGGTGAACATACGCGTTGGTTTAGTCCCATCAATGTTAGTGCGCTAGCCATTGTTCTTGCTGTCGTCGCGCTTGCAGGCCCCAGTTGGGAGAGAAAGGCCTTGCCTTATGTCCAGGACGAAGCGCCTCTCGTCATTGTGCTGTCTCTCACCGAAAGTATGAATCAGCAAGATATACAACCGAGCAGACTGGAGCGGGCGCAACAAAAAATCAGGGATTTGCTTGAGATAAGGCCTGCTACAAAAACAGCGATAGTCGTTTATGCGGGTACGGCACACGTTGTTGTCCCATTAACGACGGATCCTGAGTTAGTGTTTCAGTTTTTGAGTGCACTAAATACCGATATGATGCCAAGAACCGGTTCCAACCCTGAACGGGCCATTCCTTTTGTAGAGCGTATAGTAGGGCAGGAAGCGCCATCAGGAACGATTTTACTGATCACCGATTCCATCTCAAGTTATGCGCCGTCCGCCTTTGCTGAATACTTTTCGAAACGCAGCGACCAGCTCATTGTTTATGGTGTGGGTACAGAGAATGGCGCTTTAAGAGGAGGCGAGGCGAGTAACGATACAACCAGTTTGCCACTTGATAGAAATGCGCTTGAATCACTCTCTGATGCAGTGGGCGGCAAGTATGTGCAGGTCAGCGTGGACAAAACCGACGTTCGGCAGATAAGCGCTGCGATTGAACAGCACTTGGCGACAGTTGAGGATGAAAATCGCCCTTGGGTGGATGCGGGATATTATCTGCTGTTTCCTTTTGCGCTTATTTTCGTGCTTTGGTTTCGCAAGGGATGGACGCTCAGCTGGTGCTTGCTGATCGTTTTGGTCTTTTCTGTTCAATCTCCTTCCTTGCAAGCCGCAGACGACGCGGGCAGCGATCGACCACCGGAAGAGGTAGTTGAGGGAAGCCCGGAAGGAGGGGTATCTGATCCAGGCGAGTTAAGTCTCGCTGCTCGATTTTGGTCAGACTTCCTGAGTCTCTGGTTTACCGGGGACCAGCTCGGCGCGATTTATTTCAGACTTGGCGCGTTTGATAAGGCGGCGGTGCATTTTGAAGACACGCAATGGAAGGCTGCTGCTTATTACTACAATGAAAGCTTCAAAAACGCGATTCAGCTCTACAGCGGCATCGATTCAACGGACTCAATGTTTAACTTAGGCAATGCTTACGCCCAGAATCAGGAATATGTAAAGGCACTACAAACTTATCGTAAGCTTCTCGAAATGGATCCCGCTTACCAGTCTGCAGAAAAGAATATCGAAATTATTCAGGCGCTTGTGGATGAGATCAACCAGATGAGCGCGAGCCAACAGCCAGAACCGGGTGAGGATATTGGTGAGCTTGGGGACGAGCCTCAACGAGCCGATGGTGCCGAGCGGGAAGATGTGCCTCAAGTTGAGCGGAAGCAATTTAACGCAGAACAGATTTTGTCTGATGAACGTATTCAGGAGCAGTGGATGAGGCAAGTACAAAAAGATCCCTCCCGCTTCCTACGCGTCAAATTCCAGATGCAGTTAGACGAACAGGCGGGTGCGCAATGAAGCGCCTTTTTATGATGCTAATGGTTCATTTTTGTGTCTTCTTTGTCGGCATCACATATGCAGACGATTCCCGGGATGTTGTGGTGAAAGCGTGGGTTGATCCCGCGGAAAATATCATTACGTCACAACAGTTGATGCTGAATATTGAAGTCGCTACCCCAAGCTATTTTGTCGGCGGTACTCGCATTGTCCGTCCGGAGATAGCAGATGCCATTGTGCTTCAACGTGAGGTGTTTGCCGTCAATTCCACGCGCCGTGTGGATGGCGAGACATGGGCCGTGCAGTTGTGGACGATGACGATTTACCCCCAGAGAGCGGGCATGTTTGATGTTCCACAAATAAGGGTCGAGGCGACGATAGCCTTGCCGGATGGGCAGCCTCAGCAGCGATACGCCCAGACCGAAGCTGTGCAGTTTGAGGTGCGCGACCCGTCTGGTATCCCGAGCTCTGACATACCGCGCTCTGACATACCGAGTAATAAGACCTGGTTGGCTACCTCCAGTTTCTCAGTAACCGAAGAGTACGATGGCGCGTTGGATAACCTGAAAATAGGTGATTCAGTCACTCGTGTTATCAAGTTCAAAGCCAACAATCTCGCGGCAATGATGCTGCCAGAAATCGGTTTTCCTTCCCGTGGCGATGGGCTGGCGATTTATCCGAAGCCGCCGACGCTGAATGATCGCGTTAACAGAGGCGAATATCTTGCTGAGCGTATTGAGACCATAAGTTATGTCGTCGAGAAGCCAGGAACGTTTGTCTTGCCGGAACGTCAGTTTTATTGGTTTGATCTTGATGCCAATGAGTTTAAAGTGGAAGTGTTACCTGAGCTCAGCATCTCAACTGCCCTGAACCTCGCGTACTATGTCAGAGCATTCTTTGGTGGCGTATTAGCTCTGCTCTTGGCGTTTGAGTTTTCCGATTGGTTGCTTTTGGCGTTGTTGGTCGGTGGCTTGTATGTGTCGAAGAGGCATGTTTATGCCGGCTGGGCTCTTGTCACGCGAATGAGACGCGATCATCGTGAACGCCGAGCGCTAGAGACTAAATTTGTTGATGAGTGTCGTTCAGGTAATTTTACGACTGCGCTCGGGATTTTGTATCGTCGGTATGATTTGTCTCTTGAGCAGGATGGCCGCGATATTGAACGAGGCGCTAGCCGTGGCGCAGATCGCTCTATCAGGCAGCACTTAAGTTGTATGCAACGAGCCAGCATGCAGCAAGGCGTAGATAGCTCAACATTAAAAGCCGAGTTTGAGGAGTTGATGGTTCGGGCCTTTGCTAAAGCCGAGCAAAAAGGGCTGCGCTCAGACCAAAAGGTTTTCAGACGTTTTATAAAAGCCTTGTTTGCCGGTCGAACAGGTCGTCCGTTCTCTGGGATGAGGCTCAAGCAAGTTAGTTTGAAGCTGAATTGATCAGGCCATCGCTGTCTGTGCAGCATCATAA
>DAITOW010000223.1:0-5118 GCA_036833965.1 Oleiphilaceae bacterium | reverse complement strand
GGGTGGGGGCTTTTTAGCAGTGGTGGATTCAATTAATTAAAGGAATTCCTATGAGTAAGAAGTGTCTATCGATCTTTGGTGGTTTTTTTCTGGTATTGGCATCTCAGGTTTCACAGGCAGGAGTATCCCAGGCAGAAGCAGACAAGCTAGGTACATCCCTCACTCCTTTCGGCTCGGTGAAAGAGGCAAATACCTATCAGACGATTCCGGCATGGACGGGTGGCATCACAAAGGCGCCTGAAGGCTTTCAGGGCAACGGCTTTCCTCATGTTGATCCCTTTGCCTCGGACCAGATAAAGTTCAAGATTGAGCAGGGTAATCTGGATCAGTACAAAAACAAGCTGACGCCAGGACAGTTAGCTTTGTTCGAGACCTATCCGGACACTTTTCGTATGGATGTGTATCCCACGCAGCGCTCGCATTCCATGCCTGACTGGGTTCTTGAAAACACCAAGAAAAATGCAGTCTCAGCATCTTTAATTGAGGGTGGCGTCGGGTTTAAAGATGCCTTCGGCGGGATACCTTTTCCGATACTTCATGGCAGCAGTGCGGAAAAAGCGAGTCAGGCGATCTGGAATCACTCCACCCGATGGCGCGGCATTTTTGTGGTGAAAAATGCAGCCGAAGTTTCAGTTCAACGAAGTGGCGCGTTCGAGCCTATAACCAAACAATACGAGATCTTGTTCAACTTTCATCGACCAGATGGCAGTTTTGATGAGCTAGAGAATATCCTGTTTTACTTCCTGTCCTTTAACAAAGCCCCTGCGCGACTGGCAGGCGGCGCCTTATTGGTTTATGAAACACTGAATCAGGTCAAGGAAGAGCGTCAGGTATGGGACTACAACAAAGGGCAGCGCAGGGTAAGGCGCGCACCAAACCTCGCTTATGACTCACCCATTGCTTCATCCGATAACACGCGAACAGCAGACGATACCGATATGTACAACGGTGCACCGGATCGCTATGACTGGGAATATGTTGGTCTGGAGGAATACTTTATTCCCTACAACAATTATCGAATTGATCAGCCAGACGTAAAATACGCAGACGTGGTGATGCCGGGGCATCTTAATCCGGACTATGTCCGTTGGGAGCTGCATCGGGTGCATGTCGTGAAGGCCAAACTCAAGGACAAATTCCGTCATATTTACAAAGAACGGGTGTTTTATCTGGATGAGGACAGCTGGGGAATTTCCCTGGTCGATAAATACAACAAGGATGGCGAGCTATGGCGTGTGGGTATGGCGCTCATGAAAAACTTCTACGAATTGCCGGGAGTATGGGCCGCGATCAATGTTTATCTCGACCTTGAGGCAAAGCGTTACAGCGCGAATGGTCTTTCATCGGAAGAGCGGCAGTCGGTCTTGTTTGATGATGAAGCTCCAAATTCACGCCACTTCAAACCACAGTCTTTACGACGCAGAGCGAACTAGTCGTAAAGAAGGCGCAGGCTGTTAGCTTGCGCCAGTTTTGGTTTTTGGCTCGAAAGTCACCAGGTTTTGTAGGGTAGGAACTTACCATTCATAGTGACAACGACACGGTCGCCTTTCGGGTCTTCCTGCTTTTCCACATCCATACTGAAATCAATGGCGCTCATGATGCCATCACCAAATTTCTCCTGAATGACTTCTTTCAGCGTATCGCCATAAACGCCCACAATCTCGTAGAGACGGTAAATGAGCGGGTCTTGAGGAACGCTCTTTTCCCAGGTTTTTGTCGGGTATTCCATCAAGGCCTGCTTTGCACCCTCCGGTAATCCGAGTAGTGCACAAAGTTTTTCTGCTGGTTCTTCGGGCATGCTGTTCATGCCCAGGCATGCTGACGTAACCCAAACTGTTCCAAGTTCGAGTTCGCTTGCAATAGCTTCCCAGCTAAGTCCTTTTTCTTTTTTTGCGAGTACAACGGCTTCTACAACTTGTTCTTTTTTCATCTCTTTTACTACTCCGCTTGTTGATGTCCCTTACTTACATCAAGACTGGAGCAAGCCGTGTGCCAGAGCCGTTAGCTGGCTAAATAGCCATAATTATCAGTAGGTTAGTATGGCGTTTCTGGGGGTGATGGTGGCCGTGAAATGAAGGAATGGGGTAGCAGGGCTACCCCATAGTGCGGTCAGGTATGTGTTGCGCCAAAACAGCGCAGCAGTGTTTGTAGGCAGAGCGCCTTATGGATTCATCACAAAGGTGTCTTTCATCGCATACGCATACTCGTTGAGAACGCGCTCGTAACGACGGTCATCTCGCTCCGGCTTGCTGATCATCCACTGGCAGAATAACTGTTGCATTCGTGTACTGCTGGTTTTTGAGTAGAGTTGCAGTGCGTATTTGGAGAAATCACGAACCATAAAGTTGAAGATCTGATCCACCAGATCATCGTCCAGATCATTCATTTCCCAGCTTTCCAGAATGAGTTGCCCGTAAGCAACCAGCGTGAATAGCTCACCAACGATCAGCAGGAAGTCGATGTCCTTGATTTGCGCCTTGTTAGGGCGAGCGAGCATCAACATACGCTTGAAGACAGAGATCTGTTTTCGGAAGACAAGGACATTGGGTAGTTCGCAACTATTGTAGGCAATGTTGTAATCGTGAAAGCGGGTTTTACCCAAACCTTTGGTTGGCCCCTGATCGAATAGAAAGTCATCATTTGTGCCTTCTTCATGCACAGGTACTTCGTCAAACTTTTCAGGCTTGAAAAAATAGTTAGCCATGAATTTTACGATCAGTGCCATGTTGACATGAACGGTGCCTTCCAGTTTTGGCAGGGCGCAGATGTCCATGACGGCATTCTCGAAGTACATGTCCTTCTCGAAGCCTTTTGCCGCGATCACATCCCAAAGCAAATCCATAACCTCTTCACCTTGCGTGGTGACCTTCATTTTTACCATTGGGTTGTATAGCAAATAGCGGCGGTCATCCGGATTGGCGTGGCGCATGTAATCTCGCGCCCTGTGTGCAAAAATCCGCATCGCAGCAAGGCGTGTATAGGCATCAACGAACAACTGCTTGATATGTTCAAAGTCCGTTACGTAGTGGTCAAACAAGTATCGGTTTGCAGCGTGGTTAATTGCTTCATGGTATGCGTGGGTACAAATGCCGATCGACGCGTAGCCGAGATTGAACTTCATAACGTTGATTGTGTTCAGCGAGTTGTCCCAGGCATGACGGCCTTTCTCGCTAATATCTGCCTCGGTGATCGGATAGTCATTTAAACGGTAGTGCGCAACATAATCCTGATTGTTGATGATGTTTTTGATGCACTCGTATTTTTCATGCTGGGAGTCCACCGCGAAAAAGACGTAATCATCGGTACCCTCAATCTTGCCAAAGGTAGAAACCAGAGCTGCTTTGTTACCGTTACCGATGTAATACTTCTCTCCGCGCGCTATGTAGGTTCCATCCTTTTGCGGAATCAGTTTCATCTCGCTGGAGTAGATGTCAGCGCCATGGTCTTTTTCGGAAAGCCCAAAGGCGAAGAGCGCGCCTTCATCAAGCAGCTTTGCTGTTTTATGTTTCAGCTCTTCGTTACTACCCATAAAAATCGGGCCGACGCCAAGTGCCGATACCTGAAAGCAGTACCAGTAGGTCAGGCCGTAAAAGCCGAGGATCTCCGAGAAGTCAGTAATGCGGCGGGTATCCCAGCGCGCTTTTTTGGGATTTGGCCCATAGCCTTTTGGCGTGAGTAAGGTGGCGAATACTTTTTCTTCCTTGATGAAGTCCAGAAACTCGGTGTACCAGCGTCTACTCTCATAGTCTGCCTTGCATTTGGCGAGGCCCATCCCTTCGAAGAAATCGATGGTCTTGAGCATTAGTTGCCTGGTTTGTTTGTCCGGGTATTTCTGTGCGAACTTTTTTGGGTTTAGAAGCATCTTGTCGCCTTCTTGTTGTCTTGGTTGATCAGCGTGTTTAACGCTGCTTTGGTTTGGCAGCTTGATTTGGACTGAATGTGAATAACTAAAGACTAAACATAACGCTGTTTGTACCTTGCCTGCCAGTGAAAGATGCGCTCGGGATGATTGAGGTCATGTTTGGGGGCGGGACGATGCTGGCGATCGAATAAGCTGCTGCCGTTTGGATGATCTCTTTGCCAGTATCATCAAATTAATGGCCGTAGTGGCCACTTACAAGCGGCTTAAAACGCTCTATGATGGCGCCCTTGTTAATGAAAAATAAAGTCTAGGAATAGACTGAATAAGATAATCAGTGTGAGGGGTTTATGGCTCAAAAAATTCTGGTCACCGGAGCATCCGGTTTTATTGCAGGGCATTGTATTCTCGATTTGCTTGAGCATGGATATGAGGTGCGCGGCACGGTGCGCGATCTTAAGAAAGCCCCTGCTTTGAAAGCTATGTTTGCAAAGTATACAGACAAGGCGGATAGCATCGAGTTTGCACAGGCGGATTTGTTGAGTGACGCTGGCTGGGCTGAAGCCGCTGAAGGTTGTGATGGCCTGTTCCATTTGGCCTCTCCGGTGCCATTGCAGCAACCGAAAAATGCCGATGAGGTGATACGTCCCGCGGTAGAGGGTGCACTGAATGCCTTGAAAGCAGCAAAAAATGCCGGGATCAAACGTGTTGTGCTGACCTCATCCATCGCTGCCGTGATGTTCGGTCACAAGGAGAAGCATCGGGTCTTTACCGAGGCAGATTGGACTAATGCAGATGTGACCGATGTGGCGTACTACAAAAGTAAAACGCTGGCCGAAAAAGCCGCCTGGGATTTCGTTGAAGGTACTGACATCCAGCTATCAACCGTTTTGCCTGGTTTGGTGCTCGGCCCGGCTTTGGAGAGTGATTACGGAACCTCTTTGCAACTTATTGTCGAGATGTTGAAAGGCAAATATCCGGTGGTGCCTCAGATCGGTTTTGAGGCTGTGGATGTGCGAGATATCGCATCTTTGCATCGACTCGCATACGAGAGCCCCGAAGCCGTTGGCAAACGTTTTATTGGCACCAATGGCTGGGTGATGTTCAAGGAAGTCGCTCAAATTCTGAAGGATGCCTATCCGAAGTCAAAAGTTTCGACCTTTGAGCTGCCGGTATTCCTGTCGAATGTTCTGTCGTATGTCGTGAAAGATATGGAAATGGTCAAGGGCGAGGGTGGCAAAACGAAAAAGGCCGATAAC
>DAITOW010000222.1:0-5121 GCA_036833965.1 Oleiphilaceae bacterium | reverse complement strand
GCTGGGCAGGCGGTGGTATTGTTGCTGACTCGCAATTGAAGTCTGAATATCAGGAAAGCCTGGACAAGGTACGCCATATTACCGGCATTGAAGATTAACCTATTGAAGAGTAACTTAATGTCGAGTTGGTTCATCCTCTTCGACGAAACCCGCTTGTTCATTTGGCTCCTGCGGAGCTTTTTCTTCGTTGAGCCCTCCTACTTCAACCGCAGCACCTGAATCCCTTTCGCCAGGTAGTTGCTCCTCTGTAGATTCATTCGCGCTATCTTCATCGAGGCCGCCTAGCTCCAACTGCTCAGACACCTCGCGCGCAATGACATCAATATCGCGCATCTCACTTAGTGGAGGCAACTGCTCCAGGCTTTGAAGATTAAAATAATCAAGAAAATGACGCGTCGTTGCGTAAATTGCAGGCCGCCCCGGAACTTCACGATGACCAACCACCTTGATCCATTGACGCTCCAAAAGCGTCTTTACAATCTGTGAGCTGACAGCCACACCACGAACTTCTTCTATTTCGCCACGTGTTATCGGTTGACGGTACGCTACAAGTGCTAGTGTTTCGAGTAAAGCACGAGAGTATCGCTGAGGGCGCTCTTCCCACAAGCGTGCAACCCAGTTGGACACATCACTTACAGATTGAAAACGGTATCCGCTCGCAACATGAACGAGCTGAATCCCCCTTCCGGCGTAATCCATCTGCAGTTGCGCGATTGCATCTTTTAGCTGAGCTTTGGAAGGTTGTTCATGTAATTCAAACAAAGAATGTATTTTTTCCAGACTTAATGGCTTGTCGCTCGCCATTACAAGCGCTTCAACAATATTCTTTAATTGCTGTGCAGAGATATTTGATGCGGGCGTACTCTCGGAAGAACTCTCATTCATGACCTGCGTTTCGGAATTTAACTCTTGCTCTTCACTCATACTTGTTACGCACTAATTATCCTGTATTCAGAGATCCAGAACCTAGGAGGCAGATCGTGCCTTGACATGAATTGCGCCAAAGGTATCAACCTGAATCAACTCCAATAATTGCTCTTTCACCAACTCCATGATGGCCAAAAAGGTGACGACTACTCCTTGCCGTCCTTCTTCGACACGAAAAAAATCTTCAAACGGACGATACGCCACATCGGAAAGCCCGCCTAATATTGCCGCCATACGCTCTCGCGTTGAAAGTGTTTCTCGTTGTATATGATGACTGGAAAAATGGTCAGAACGCTCAAGTACACCCTTTAAGGCGAGCATTAATTCTTCCAAACTAACTTCCGGCCCCGATTCGGATTGCATTGCCATTTGCGCTTCTACGCGTGTAGCGAAGTAGTTCTGATCAAACTGCGGCAAGGAATCGATGTCTTCGGCTGCTTTT
The DNA here is from genome assembly GCA_036833965.1 of Oleiphilaceae bacterium. Classification (GTDB taxonomy): domain Bacteria; phylum Pseudomonadota; class Gammaproteobacteria; order Pseudomonadales; family Oleiphilaceae; genus PZPK01. The sequence goes on along the minus strand of DAITOW010000222.1, from coordinate 3,752 downwards.
TTATACTGCTCATAAATCTGCAAGCGCCGAATAAGTTCTGCCCGTGGGTCAATTTCTTCACCATCTTCGGTTTTTGGTTTTGGGAGCAGCATGCGAGACTTGATTTCGGCAAGCATTGCCGCCATGAGCAAGTACTCTGCAGCAAGCTCAAACTTCATGGTACGCGCAGCATCGATATATTCCATGTACTGACGTGTAATCTCACAAACGTCAATGTTCAGGATATCCATGTTTTGCTTACGAATAAGATAAAGCAGCAGGTCAAGCGGGCCTTCGAAGGCTTGCAAAATAACAGAAAGCGCATCTGGCGGTATGTATAGATCTTGCGGAATGACTGTAACCGGCTTGCCATCGACGAAAGCAAGCGGCAAATCCTGTTGCACACCCTGCGAATTGCCTGGTTGCCCACTTGATGGAATAACAGAATCTGCCGACATAATCTTATTTACGCTTCCAAAACCGGGATAATAGAGCGGCGTTCAAAAACTAGTTGCCAAAGGACAAGCCCATTACACGACGCACTTCTTCCAGAGTATCTTTCGCAGCATCACGCGCTCGTTCGCGCCCTTCAACAATAATACTTTTTACCAACTCCGGATCTTCTTCATACTGACGAGCTCGCTCGCGGATTGGTTTCTGCTCAGCGAGTACAGCTTCAATAATAGGCTTCTTGCAATCAAGACAGCCAATGCCCGCACTCTTACAGCCGTTCTGAACCCACTCTTTAGTGGAATCGTCAGAGTATATCTCGTGAAGCTTCCATACCGGGCATTTTTCAGGGTCACCTGGATCGCTCAATCTCACTCGCTGCGGATCGGTTTGCATGGTGCGAATCTTTTGCTCCACCACATCCGGCTCTTCACGCAAAGCAATCGTATTACCATAGGACTTGGACATCTTTTGACCATCAAGGCCAGGCATTTTGGATGCTTTAGTTAGCAATGCCTGCGGTTCCGGAAGAACTACCTTACCGCCACCCTCGATATAGCCAAACAATCGCTCACGGTCGCTGATCGTAATATTCTGCTGATCGCGAATCAGCGCACGCGCGGTTTCCAGCGCATCTTCGTCGCCCTGCTCCTGAAAACGTTTCTGAAGGTTACGATAAAGCTTTGCAGCCTTCTTGCCCATTTTTACGATGGCAGCTTCGGCCTGTTCTTCAAAACCAGGATCTTTGCCGTACAAATGATTGAAACGGCGAGCAACCTCTCTGGTAAGTTCAACATGCGCCACCTGATCGGCACCAACCGGAACCAAGCCTGCGCGGTAAACAAGAATGTCGGCACTCTGAAGAAGCGGATAGCCAAGGAATCCGTATGTCGCCAGATCGCGTTCCTTAAGTTTTTCCTGTTGATCTTTATAACTTGGAACGCGCTCCAACCAACCGAGGGGGGTCATCATCGACAATAGGAGATGTAACTCTGCGTGTTCCGGAACGTGTGATTGAACGAACATGGTGGCTGAACTCGGGTTAATACCCGCTGCCAGCCAATCAATCACCATATCCCACACACTTTGTTCAATGTTATATGGCTCTTCATAGTGCGTGGTCAGAGCGTGCCAGTCGGCAACGAAGAAGAAGCATTCATAGTCGTGCTGAAGCTCAACCCAGTTTTTCAGAACGCCGTGATAATGGCCCATGTGAAGCTTACCGGTGGGCCGCATTCCTGAAAGAACGCGCTTCTGTAATTCGACCGAACTCAAAACTAACTCCTAGAAAAATGACAAAGCGCGAGTATACAAGCTTTTATTAATCCCGCTAAGTGCTTTGTGCGCTGACTGCGATTAAGTTCTAGCCTGACGCATAGTGACGAATTCCTCTGCAGCGGTCGGGTGAATGCCGATTGTGCTATCAAACTGGGCCTTGGTTGCTCCGGCCTTGATAGCAATCGCGATACCCTGAATAATTTCCCCTGCATCAGGGCCCACCATATGTGCACCAACCACCTTGTCGCTCGCCTTATCGACAACCAGCTTCATCAAGCTTCGCTCGTTTCTCCCCGACATAGTGTGCTTCATAGGTCGAAAACTAGAAACATAAACGTCGATATCTGCAAACTGCTCTTTTGCCTGTTCTTCTGTAAGCCCTACCGTGCCAATATTGGGCTGACAAAATACAGCGGTCGGAATATTTTCGTAATCTACCGCTTGAGGGGGCATATCATCAAAAAACAACTTCGACAAATACATACCCTCTGCAAGCGCGACGGGCGTTAGTTGCACACGATCAATCACATCGCCAATAGCGTAAATCGAGGGTATGTTTGTTTGATATTGCTCGTTAACAAGCACCGCCCCGCTGTTCGAGCACTCAACACCAACCGTTTCCAAGCCGAGTCCGGAGGTTTTTGGCTCTCGACCAATTGCGCTAAAAACTGCTCCCGTACTGAGAGTATGTCCCGAGGTAAGTTTTACTCGATACTCGCTTTCGGAAACCTTCTCAACCTGATCGAGATTGTCATTAAAGATGATTTGGATACCTTTGTTTTGAATTTGCTCAGTGACAAATTCAACAACCTCAGCATCAAAACCTCTTAACAATTTTGATCCGCGATAAATGAGAGTTGTTTTTACGCCGAGGCCTTGCAATATACCAGCAAGCTCAATGGCGATATATCCCCCTCCTATCATGATCGCTTCTTTTGGAAGGCGCTCAAGAAAGAAGAATTCATTTGAAGTCAGAACGTGCTCACCACCAGGTATGTCAAGCGCTCTTGGCCACCCGCCTGTCGCAATAACAATACGTTCTGCCGTGTAAGTTTGCCCGTCAACCTCCACTGAATTTGCGGACACCAAACTGGCTCGTCCCTGAATAATCTCTGCACCACTGCTAGTAAGTAAATGCTCATAGATGCCGTTCAGGCGCGAAATTTCCTTGTTCTTGTTGTTGACCAAGGCTTTCCAATCAAGCGTTAGGTCTCCGCTATGCGACCAACCAAAGCCATAACCGTCTTCGAGTTCCTCGGGCACATGGGATGCATAAACGAACAGTTTTTTCGGAACGCAGCCAACATTAACACAAGTACCACCGAGATCACGGTCCTCGGCGACGGCCACTCTTGCGCCTGTCGCTGCAGACATGCGAGCCAAACGCACGCCGCCCGAACCTGCACCAATTACAAACAAATCAAAATCAAATTTAGACATGAACACGCTTCAGGAATAATTAGTCGAAGGCCATATAGAGCACGCTCTCGGTCACGTCACCAACTGGAACGTTTCCAAGCACCTTGTAACCAAGGTTTTTGTAGAACTGGAGATAGCGCATATTTCCGGTATCCAAAGCGATGCCATTTGAGTCCGGATTTTTCTTGCAAACATCCTCAACCGCCTGCATCAAGCGCTTGCCATAACCCAAGCTCCGATATTGGCCGTCAACCCCGATAAGTGGCAGTTCATGATGCTGCCCGCTTGGGAGTAAACGATGAATTTGCTTATGGTATTCGAGATAGCGCCAGGTGCTTTCTGAACCGGCCGTCAAAAACATCCTCATGCGCCAGGCAAACTGTTTGTTGAGATCAAGCCTTACATTGGGGCTGCCGACCAACGCGACACCAATAAGATGATTGTCGAGCGCAAGGCCGATGACTTCCTGGTCGAGCGAAAAGTGCAGGTGTATCAATTCACGAATTGTTGCGCGTACGCGCTGTTCGTAACCGTGTTTCTCAGCCTGGAACAAATATTTAAACGTTGGTTCATTCTTATAAGCGCGAAAAAGAATTGCCTTCGCTTCCTTGAGCGCACTCGCGTCC
>DAITOW010000221.1:0-5309 GCA_036833965.1 Oleiphilaceae bacterium | reverse complement strand
CCCTCGAATTGCTAACAATTTAACGAACTCCGAGGGTGTAGGACGACCAGAAAGTAGTAAGGCCGCTGAACAAGCTCTCGAATGGCAGGGTCTGCCTAAAGACTTCGCTGGCAGTCAACGCACATCAACAAATGTAACCTCCCCAGTAGCTGCGGAGACAGAATCGGGCACAAAAGCAGCAATGATAACTACAGCGACATCGCTTCAAGAAAGTGCCGAATCTGACGATATCGGGACAGATACCTCCGAGCCCAGCTCACCTGACGCGGCTGTACTGGACCTTCCCTTGCCAGGAAGTATTGTTGATGGATTTACCGCAGAGTTTTCATGGGTAGTAAACTCGCCCTCCACCCTCTCCCGCATTGAGCTCGCGAAAGACAATGAATTCTCCCGTCTTGCTCTCCCCACAAAATGGTCAGAAAACACGACTTACCGCTTGCAGCAGCAGCTCACGGCGGGCAATTATTTCTGGCGTGTCCGAACGCTGAGTGCTGGAAATGCAGAAAGTGTCAGCGACTCAAGAGCGGTCTCAATTCAGGGAAAACTGGATGACGTTGCGATTTTAACCGTAAACTATATTGGCGATCAGGTTGGCATGTTCTGGCATTCCGTAGACAATGCCAAGGGATACGTGTTTCAGGTATCAGATGACAAGGAGTTTCGCAGACTTCTTAAAGAAGAAACCCTTAGTAAAACCAGGGCATTTTTGAAATTACCTGAAGGTAAGAAGTTTTATGCTCGAGTCAAAGGCTTGGGCGATGAAGTGTACAGTTCGGATTTCGGTCCAATAAAAGAAGTACATGTTGAGCCAAAACCCGAATAAAAACATCCACCGGAAATGATCCGGTCCAAACAGAATAATCATAAAGTAAAATTATGGCGATTAGGCCTCTAAACGACCCACATCCTTACGAGCAGCACATTCTCACGCTCGCGCTCATCTTGGTGAGCGTACTTCTGGTGTACAGCGAAGTAGCCAAACGCTTCGAATTGCTCAGCTATGATGTATTCATGCATGCTACGACTGTGGAACCGGACCCCAATACGGTCATCGTCTCGATTGACGAGAAGAGCCTCAACAGTATTGGTCAATGGCCCTGGCGACGCGCGATCCATGCACAGCTTGTTGAAAAACTCAGCGAGTTTAAGGCCTCCCTCATAGTCTTTGACGTGATCTTCTCCGAGTACGACACTCAGCACCCAGAAGATGACTTGCGTTTGACCCAAGCCATTGAAAATGCAGGAAATGTTCTACTTCCGTTACATATTAACCCCTTAGCCTACGACAAGCCTCTCTCAGAAATTCTACCGATTCCCGAACTGGCAAATGCTGCCAAAGGCTTGGGGCATGTGCATGTCGAGCTAGATGAAGATGGACTGACCAGAGGCATTTATTTGAACACGGGGGTTGGCGAGGCATATTGGCCGGCCATATCGCTCGCGATGGCGATAGAAACAAACCCGATGATCCAGTATTTGCAGGAAATCAAGCAACAAACGCGTGCGCCTTACATCTCGGTGAGCAGCGAATATCGTCTTATTCCTTTCTCAGGACCTCGTGGGACCTACCCTGCTTATAGTTTTATCGATGTGATGTCGAATCAGGTCGATCCGAACACGTTTCGAGATAAAACGGTTCTGATTGGAGCCACTGCCGTTGGATTAGGCGATATTATCCCAACGCCATTTTCCCATTTGAATAGCCCGATGTCCGGTGTCGAGATCCATGCAAACGCCTACTCGGCAATAGTGAATGGCAACATCATCCTACCGGTTTCGCAAAGATGGACTTACCTGCTCACGTTCGCCTTCATTCTGATCCCTATTCTGATTTTTCCGAGAATCCGCCCGACTTTGGTTATGCCATCGACCTTCCTGTTGGTTAGCTGCATTCTCGGTTTTAGTTACATATTGCTTGCCTATGAAAGAACCTGGTTCCCTCCGGTGAATAGCGTTCTGGGCGTGCTTATTGCCTACCCCCTCTGGAGCTGGCAACGCATGCGGCATCTGAATAGCTTTTTCAGTAATGAGATCGAACGACTTAGCCAGGAACCCGACCTGAGCTTTCGACGTCTTAGCCAGCATAGCTTGGAGAAGATATTTTTATCCATGATTGCGGTTTTAAAGCCCCAGGCATATGCATTGATCCACAATGGCAATACCATTCACGGCTACAATCAGGATCAACTTAGCTCAACCAAGATCAATGAATTAGGTGTCTGGTTTCATGATGAGACAACAAGCTGGATCAAACTCCAGCATGGCGATGATTCGTTTAAGTTGGGGATTGCATCGCCAAGCGCTGGAAAACGGCGAGCCGTTCAAAAGTTTCTGGACAAACTTGAACTCAATTCACCACACGACGTTCAGGTCAAAAAGCCATCCGAGCAAATCGCCAAGAGAATCCATCAGGTTCGAGACGCGATCACGGCGATGCAGGACATGCGGACATTCATATCCCGCGGCTTTGAAGAAATGCCCGGTGCGGTTATCGTGACAGACCCCATTGGTTTGATTGTCTACGCCAATAGCCGAGCAATATCATGGTTGCAACCCAACAATGAACAGATCATATCCTCTCCTATCTACAAACTGTTCGCACCTTATCGCGATGGAAGTGATGAATTCAGCAAAGCGATTTCCGAGTGTTTGCTAGAAGGAAAAGGCAAGCAATTCAATATCAGCTTGGGGCACCGGGACATCATGATGCACTGCTTGCCATTTCTGGTCGATGAACACAGCGATGCAGGGATGATGATCAGCATGTCGGACATCACCCAAATAAAGCAGCAACAGCGCGAAAAGAATCAACTTATCGACTTTCTCTCTCACGATGTGCGATCTCCATTAAGCTCGCAACTTGCGATCCTGCAAGGACTACGTAGCGGAAGACTAGAATGGGGAGAGAATATTATCGATCAGCTTGCAGCGCATGCAGAGCGCTCTCTCAGCTTGTCGGATCAGTTTCTGCAGATCACCCGTGCCGAACAGGTCCTGGAAGACGACTTTTACGAATTTGAATTGGTCAATGCTATTGAAAACGCCATTGACTCCGTTGACCAATTGGCCAAACAGAAAAACATTTCCATCACACTAAGCGGGATTGATGAAGCATGGTTATGGGGAAGCGCAGAACTGATTGAGCGTAGCATTATCAACCTGCTCAACAACGCTAGTAAATACAGCAATGAAAATACAACGATAAGCGTGAATGTTCAAAAGCAGGACAACCTGGCTGTCGTCGCTATTAGCGATCAGGGCTTTGGTATCCAGAAAAGCGAACTTCCGTTCATCTTTGAACGCTTTCGCAGACAAAAAGAAACGGAACGCTCTGGCCCGAAAGGCGCAGGACTTGGTTTGAACTTCGTGCAGGTGGTCATAGAAAAACACCGCGGGGCGATCAGCGTAGATAGTACTTATGGCGAAGGGTCTACTTTCACCCTAAAACTTCCCATCTTAAACGTAGCAAACTCTCAGGACATACTATGATCAGTCACTTTTTCAAGCAAAACAAACTCCGCACTCGTGCGTTTTTGGGACTGTTAATGTGTCTCACGCTTTCCGCTTGCAGCGGAAGTCGACCAGCATATCTCGGGACCGCCCAATCATCGCTCCAACCCTGCCCTAGCAGTCCAAATTGCGTAAGCTCTTTAGATGACGAGGAGGAAAGCCATCGAATAGCTCCTTTCTCCACAGCAAACAATGACATCAGCATCGCTAATTTAGTCGAGTTGATTTCGAGTAATCCGAGCGCGAAAGTGATTGTAGACAGCGAAAACTATCTCTACGCCGAATATACGAGTTCTCTGATGGGCTTCGTGGATGATGTTGAGTTTCTAGTCAATGCAGCTAAACAGCGAATCGATGTCCGATCCGCCTCGCGCGTAGGTCGCTCGGATTTTGGTGTCAATCGAGAGCGGATCGAATCTCTACGCCAAGAACTAAGCGAAAACTAAATCAAAGGTACTACAAATCATGACAGACAAAGTATTGTTTATCGGGCTCGGCGTAATGGGCTACCACATGGCAGGTCACCTATCAAAAACCTATGAGGTATACGTCTACAACCGATCTCCCGAAAAACGTGTTCGCTGGTTGGAAGAATTTTCAGGAACAGGTATCCAGGAATGGTCCGAAATCCCTGACGACATCGCATGCGTAATGACCTGCATTGGCGATGATAATGACCTACGCGCCATGTTCCTCGGAACAACAGGCCTGTTAGAAGCACTCCCTACAGGAGCTCTGATCGTCGACCATACGACTGCTTCTGCAAATGTTGCGCGTGAACTTTACGCACAAGCCAGACAACGGGACATTGCATTTATCGATGCTCCTGTATCCGGTGGCGAGCAAGGCGCGATAAATGGACAACTCACGGTTATGTGCGGGGGAGATTCAGATGCATATTCAAGAGCAGAAGCCTTTATCAACAGCTTTGCCAAATCCTGTAAGCTCCTGGGGGATTGCGGTTCAGGGCAGCTAACAAAAATGTGCAATCAAATCGCGATTGCAGGATTGGTTCAGGGCTTGGCAGAGTCTATCCATTTTGCGCAACAAGCAGGTCTTGATCCTCAAAGCGTCATTGATGTGATATCGAAAGGTGCTGCACAATCCTGGCAAATGGATAACAGACACAAAACCATGATTGGCGATCATTACGAACATGGCTTCGCCGTCGACTGGATGCGCAAAGATCTGGATATTTGTTTAAGCGAGGCGCGGCGTATTCAGGCAAAACTGCCGGTCACTGCTCTCGTTGATCAGTTTTATGCCGATGTGCAAGAGATGGGTGGTGGCCGCTGGGATACTTCAAGCCTACTCAAGCGTCTTTAAGCTTCTGTAGCTGAGAAAGATTTTCAACTTTCCTCAGTAAAAAAGGCAAGGGGATGCGCTTGATACCCGACACGTTATAAATACTTAGCCCGAGAAGAGTTGACTCGTCAATACGTCTGAACTCATCCCTCATAGGCCGCAGTAAAAACGGAGCGCTACGATCATAACTAAGCACCATACAGGTACCGCCATCCAGCCACGAAGACTGTATGCTTTTCAACATCGTAACCCGCTCCTGAACCTGCCCTCTTTCGTGACAAAGATTTACGGCACCTTCTGAGTCAATGCGTTTTCCGCACCATCCTGGTAAGCCGGCAAATGGCAAGCTCAGCTTTGCAATTAACTTTAGCCATGCAGGCCCCAGGATTTCCGCTTGATACGTTCCTGCAGCGACCGCACCATCAAACTCGGGAAGCTGGCAATAAATTCGGGATACGCTTTTGATGTTTGCCAGTTGTTCTTTTTCTAATAAG
>DAITOW010000220.1:0-5331 GCA_036833965.1 Oleiphilaceae bacterium | reverse complement strand
TCGATATATCACCGGCAGAACGATCCATCTTGATGGCGGCCGGCATCTTAAATAGTCGTAGGCGACAGAAGCATCTTGAAAGCTTTGAAGCTTTTCAGCTCGGCAAGGGCTGGGTCTGAAGACATCGCCTCCCGGTAGTTTTCCTGCCTGTCCAGCGCTCGCTGCAAGTAGCGGACTGCCTCTTCTTTGTAATCCATTGCAGCATAAGCACAACCCAGCTGATAAAAAGCGTGTGCATTCTCCGAATCTATTTTCAAAGCCTGATGACACAGGTTAGCGGCCCACTGGGGCTCACCTAGTTCTAAAACGGCGTCAGCTTTATAGGTCAGCGCCTCACAGTCTTTTGGCTTAAGCTTCAGAATTTCATCATAGATTTCTATCTGGTTAGACGTGTTTGGATCCTGTCCAGCCCTCAACCAAAGAGACTGCACCTCTTGCGTCCTTTCAATCTCCTCTCTGTTCTGATCGATGTGCTGAGTCTTTTGTTGAAGCTGGGCTTCAATCACATCAAGCCGCTGCTCATACTCCGTTACCAGACGGGTGATCTCCTCATCTGCCAGAGAATGCACCCGGTCTTTCACTTCTCGCAAGGAGTTCCAGCCAACAATCAGCAGGATGGAAGTGGCTCCCGCAATCAAATAAAAGAAGTACGTAACGGTGTCTGTCGCGTACGCAACTGCCCTATCGACAGAGCTATGCTCCCGATCCAGAATTTGTTGCATCAACTCATGCTTGATATTCGCCATATCAGCACGCTGCTGCTTCAACTCTTCAAGCACGTAGAGCTCAACAAACGGCGAATAAATCGCCTTATCGAGTGTCTTTGCATACTCCTTGGTATCTTGAGGAGCTTCGATAGCTTTACCACGAAAGCCGTCTTGCTCCCCTCTCGCTGTTTGCGATTCATCCGCATAGACCATGGTTGTTACCAATATCAGAATCAAGGCAAACAGACAGCGAATTCGTTTATCGTTCAGCATGCCAGGCATATCGCTCTCCCGTGATCATGCACTTCGACCAATTCTGAATGCAGTGCCCGAACCGCCTCAGTGTATTTGTCGTGCGAAACAACCAATTGAATCGCCACCTGACGCATCGACTGCTGCACCGCAAGTACAGAAATATCCTTGCTCGCCAACACACTAACGGCCTTGCTCAACATGCCTGGCTCTTTCATGTCACTGCCCAGGATAGAGACGATCGATACCCTCTGCGTTGATACCTCAGCTTCCGGGTAGCGGGCACCAATCTCATTCGCCAAGCGCTGCAACTGATTTTCTTCGCCATCCAGATACAAGGTAACCGCATTCGCACTGTACTCTTTGGTTAGCAGGTCCAGGTTATATTTCTTCAGAATCCTGACAAGCTCTTCACTCGCTTGCACCAGCTCACCGGCAATATCCTGATCAAAAAACTCCAAGGCAAGGACATCACTTCTCCCGGCGATAATCTCAACTCTCGGACGCTCACTGATATACTCGTTATCAATCAGGGTGCCGTAATGCTCGGGTTCAAAGGTATTACATAGACGAAGAGGAATCCCTGCCTGTCGCATTCCTTTGGCAGCCTTGGGATGAATGGCCTCCATTCCCAACAAGGCGAGATAATCAGCCACTTCATAATTGGTTCGACCAATTGGAACGGCGTTTTGCTCTCCCACCACGCGTGGGTCGGCAGAGCTCAAATGAAATTCCTTATGGATAATGGCCTCGCGCGCCTCAGTTAGCACGGCGATTCGGCTAAATGTCATCTCGCTGTAACCGCGATCATAAATTTGCATCAGGCCGGTTTTACTTCGGGCATACCCCGTCACAATTGGCATAGTTGTCGAGACGTCAATCTCTCGAAACGAGCGACGAATCAACTCATCAAGATCATAATTTTCATCGCCATACCAACCAGTCAGATCAACATAGCAGGCATTAATACCCTCATTTTTTAATAGGGCTGCTGTATTCCATGCACTGTGCGCCTCTCCGATACAGGCCAGCATCTCCCGCAAGGAATCGAGCATGTCAGGCATCGAAAAATGCCCATGCCGACAAAGGCTTTTCAAGTCAGCCATGCACGACTCAGCCTGATCAAGGCGCTCACCAATAAACCGGTTTGCTTCTTTAAGCTGACCCTCATCTTTAAACAGCTCGCGGTTTTTCTCATACATTGCAGCACGGACGGTCTCCAGCATTTCCCGCCACTGGCCCGACTCACTGTCATTTGAATAAAGCTGGAACAGGCCAGGTTTACCCGTCTTTTTGGGTTCGAGCAACAGATCCGTAATACCACCATACGCAGAAACAACGAATATCCTGTGGTACAGCATAGATATATTTTCTGTACTGAGCGGTTCCCCATTCAAGGGATACAACACAATATTGTCTCGCACAGCTTCGTAGGCACTCATTGAAGTGCCACCAATTTTTTCTACAGTATGCTTTTTACGCATTTATCCTCCGTGTTTGACACATCGCACGCACAAGCGACTACCAACAGCATTCTCTACATTCAAGTTCTTGATGGGTTCCGCGCAGCTTGAGCAGAGACCCGCATGTTCCGAGTCCAGCCACACCAGGGCGCGCACGAGCGCAGTCAACTCGCGCTCGCTTTTCGCAATCACCAGTCCTTCCGGCTCTTGCTCATCCACCAAGAACATATTTTTACCCGCATCCAAATCACTGGTGCGGGCGTTCTCGTTAATCAATACAAGGAGCAGCACACAACGCTGAACAATCTGCCGCTTCAACGCTGCAAACTGGTCTGAATCCACTGTGTCACGTATCGCTGCACTGACAACGCCCTCGCGATCACTGATATGCTTCGTGAGCCCCATTACCTCGACTGCCCTGACTTTACCCTTCGCCCCTGAGTCAAAACCTACGTGAGTATTTTCGCTTCCTTGCACGGTGTGACTAATGCACTTGCGTCCAGCTCATATGAACCATCTGCGTTGTGCACCTCTGAGCCCTTCAACGGCGGATTGAACACACACGCCATATACATATCTTCATGGGCTCGAAGGTAGTGCTTGTCATGTTTGTTGAGGATGTAAAGAGTTCCAGGTGCAATGGGGTGCACGTCGCCGGTCGCAATATCTTCAATTTCACCCGAACCCAACATGCAGTAAACACTTTCCAGGTGGTTCTGATAGTGCATAAAGAAATCAGCACCTTTATTGATCTTCGTGATGTGGAATGAAAATCCCATATTGTCATTTGCAAGCAGCATGCGCGTGCTTTCCCAGTTACCATCGGGTGATACAACCTTTCTGCCTTGCTGTTCTGCGCTTATTAGATCTCGGACGATCATTCTTGCCTCCTTACTCAAGCCACGTACAAGATGCACATGGCTAATTGATTGTTGCTCTTCAGTATCTGGACTTACTTAACTTGCGTGACGTATGTCATCGAAGTAGCAGCTCTCTTCTGGCATTTCATCATGCTTTTCACAGACGGTTTTGACTGCAGCTTCAATAATATCCAAACCCTTGCGCAGGTTTTCTTCGGTAATAACCAGTGGACAAAGCGTCTTGATCACTTGTCCGTCCGCACCACTAGTCTCGATAATTAAACCGTTCTTGAATGCTTCCTGAGTGATCTTGTTTGCCAGCTCACCATCAATACAGTTCAGTCCCTGCATCATTCCCCTGCCACTCACATAGAAATTTCCTTCACCATAAATACGAGCAATTTCATGAAGACGCCGGGAGATGATTTGCCCTTTGTTTTGTATCTCCAGCTCAAAATTTCGATCAGCCCAGTAGTGCTCAAGAGCCGCTTTTGCTGTCACAAAAGCCAGGTTATTCCCACGGAAGGTGCCGTTATGTTCTCCCGGTTTCCAAAGATCAAGCTCCGGTTTCAGCAATACAATGGCAAAAGGAAGGCCGTAGCCACTAAGAGATTTTGAAAGAGTGACGATGTCCGGCTTGATTCCAGCGTCCTCAAAACTAAAGAAACGCCCGGTGCGGCCGCAACCCGCCTGAATATCATCCACAATTAATAAAACATCGTGCGCGCGGCAGACGCGCTCAAGGTTGCGCAACCATTCTGCGCTAGCTGCATTGATGCCCCCCTCTCCTTGTACCGTTTCAACTAGCACCGCGGCAGGCTTATCGACACCGCTCGAGCTATCACTTAATACCTTGTCGAGGTAATACGTTGTATCCAGCTCATCTCCCAAATAACCATCAAAAGGCATTCTGGTCACCCCCGGTAAACTTGTTCCTGCGGCACCACGGTGGTGAGAGTTACCCGTCGCAGCCAACGACCCGAGACTTACGCCGTGGAATCCGTTGGTGAAGGCGATAATGTTTTCACGACCAGTGACATTACGGGCGAGCTTCATCGCCGCTTCAACGGCATTCGTACCAGTCGGCCCAGTAAACTGAACCATATATTCAAGCTGACGGGGTTTAAGGATGTACTTGTCGAGCGCCTCCAAAAACTCGCCCTTGGCTTTGGTATGCATATCAAGACCATGGGTGATGCCGTCGTCCATCAAATACTCCACCAAAGCCTGTTTGAATTTCGGGTTGTTATGCCCGTAATTCAGCGTGCCGGCACCACCGAGAAAGTCGAGGTACTCATTGCCATCTTTGTCATAGAGATGTTCGAGCCGAGCTTTATGAAAGACCTTCGGAAAAGATCGTGCATAGCTTTGTACTTCAGATTCAATTTCCTGAAAAATTTTCATGTAAATATCCCTTCACAGTTTTAAAAGTTGATGGTTGAAAAATAATTGAGCTGACTTGATAAGACGGGCTCAGGCGGGCATCTGTTCTTGCTCGCCCCGGCTTAAAGATGACTGCGGCTGGGCCACAAGCGGCCCTATCCGAAGAAGGTTCTCTGTTTCATGACGCCCCCAAAAATGCGTCACCCGGAGATAATGGGGTGCGTGCTCAAGAGCCGCCTCATGCTTTGCGGCAAAGCGACGAAACAATGCCCAAGAAGCGTCGTTATTATCGGTGATTGTTGTCTCGATAAAGCGAATGCCCTTCTGTCTGGTGCGCACCGTTAAATGCTCGAGCATTCTTAGCCCAAGGCCCAAACCTCGCGCTGCAGGAGAAACAGCTACCTGCCAAACAAAAAGCACTTCAGGGTCTTTTGGGGAAATAAAGCCGGTAACAAAGCCAATGATTTTGCTATCGGTCTCTGCTACGACAGCCGTTTCCGAAAAATAGGAAGCCTGCAACAAATTGCAGTAAACGGAATTTTCATCAAGAGGGGAGCATAGCTGGACAAGATCGTGGATGGCACTGCCGTCTTCCGCGACAGGTTTACGCAAAATTAAATTCATACACCTTTTTTAATTTGAGTTAAATTATTTACAACTCTAAAG
>DAITOW010000219.1:3363-5333 GCA_036833965.1 Oleiphilaceae bacterium | reverse complement strand
TTTCCGAAGTTAGTCCTATTGTGGCTGGCTCTGAAGTTTCTTTTAGCGAGTCACTTGACCGTTTTGCGGATAACCTGAGATCGGTACAACCAACGCAATTTTTTGCGGTGCCACGGATATGGGTCAAGATCCAGCAAGGCATACTCTCAAAGCTACCAGAGAGCAAACTCAATGCAGCCCTTAAAATTCCGATACTTGGCCGCTTATTGAAACACAAGATCAAAAAGGGACTTGGTTTGAATCAGGTAAGATCAGCAATTTCTGGTGCGGCGCCTCTCGCAAGCTCCCTGATCGACTGGTATGCAAAGCTGGGCATCAACATCCAGGAAGTCTATGGTGCGACGGAGCTTTGTGGTGGCGTCACCTTTAACACTCTGGATGATATTACTCCCGGCTCCGTGGGTCGCCCCTTGCATGGCGTTGAGATAGAAATCGACCCGGACAATGACGAGGTTTTGATCAAGGCCGCGTGGGTCATGAAGGGCTACTACAAATCACCGGAAAAGACCGCCGAGGTGCTGAGCGAGGACGGCTGGTACCGAACTGGTGACACCGGTCGACTCGATGACGAGGGCCGTTTGATCATTACCGGACGGGTAAAAGACACCTTCAAGACAGCCAAAGGAAAGTTTATTGTTCCGGTGCCAATAGAGCACAAGATTGGCGCCAATCTCTTCGTGGGACAGGTGATGGTGACAGGATTCGGTTTGGTCCAACCGATAGCCTTAATCAACTTGAGCGAATCGGCACTTCAGGAAGAGCAATCTGCAATTGAGGCGAGCATTCAGGAAACACTGGAACAGGTGAACGCCGGACTGCCGTCATACACTCGCATATCTCACGCAATTGTATTTCCGGAGCTCTGGGCAGAAGACTCTGGATTCTTTACCCCCACCCTAAAAATCAAACGGCATATTGTCGATCAGGCTTATCGAGAGCATTACGAGACCTGGTGCAAACAGCCCGCCGGCGTTCTATGGGCCGATGAGCTGTTTCTGGTATCGAGCTAAGAAGTATTAGCACGAGCCTAAATAACGCCCGAATCTCTTAGCTCAGAGATTTGGGCATCATTTAGCTCGAGCAGCTCTGAAAGCACACCTTGAGTGTGCTCTCCCAATTTCGGCCCCGCCCATTCCGTCTTCCCGGGCGTTGCTTCAAGCTTGGGCACCAGCGCAGGGATATCCAATTCGCGACCGTCGATCTCAACCCGCTCAAATAATTTACGTGCCTGGTAATGTGGATCTGAAAACATATCCTCAACATTGTATATCGGCCCTACGGGAACGCGTTCCTCTTCGAGAATGGCAATAATTTCTTTTGAGGTATTCGCCAAACACCATTCGCCAAGAGCACGATCAATTGTCTCCTGGTGCTTCACCCTGCCCGCATTGGTTTGCATTTCGTCATGCTCTGCAAGATCTGCCCGGTTGGCTGCATGCATCAACCGTTTGTAGATGGAATCGCCATTACCACCAATAATGACGTACTTGCCATCACCACAACGGTAAGTATTTGTTGGTACAATGCCGGTGACCGTGGTGCCGGAAGGCTCACGTATCGCTCCACAACCTGAATACTCCGGAACCACACCTTCCATCAAATTGAACACCGCTTCATAGAGAGCAACATCGATTACCTGCCCCTCATTGGCTTCATTATTTGCACGCTCGATAATGGCCATCGCAATGCCCAGAGCCGCATGAATGGCAGCAAGCGTGTCCCCGATACTTAAATTGGGTCGAACAGGCGCTTCATCCGCAAAGCCATTAACGTATCGAAAACCTCCAAACCCCTCACACACGGAAGCAAAACCCGGCTTGTTGGCATACGGACCGTCCTGACCGTAACCGGAGATGCGCGTATAGATCAGCTTAGGGTTACGAGCCTTTGCCTCCTCAGGCCCCAGGCCCCACTTTTCCATCGTACCCGGTCGAAAGTTCTCGACCAGCACATCCGCCTTGTCGATCAGC
>DAITOW010000219.1:0-3263 GCA_036833965.1 Oleiphilaceae bacterium | reverse complement strand
CGAATTCCCTCTAAAGGGCGCTTGCGGATAAGCGAATTGCTCATACTTGTTGCCAATCATTGTTATAAGAGAAATAAAATATAACGAGGGTTGCGAACACTGTCATCCGCTAAAACAAAAAAGGCTTGCCGACATCTCTGAAGGCAAGCCAAAGGTGACAACGCAATGGTAGCTTAAAGGGAGAGATCTCTTTGCTACCGCACGCCTTTCCAAACGATTCCGAAAACTATCCTATCTAGTTTGCAGACATAAGTTTATGGAGAGCAGTTTGCTGCGGGTAAATTAGCAACCCAACGTTCAATCAGCTCTACGCCTTCCGTGTGTACAACACTTCGACCAAGCTCCGGCATTCGCTGACGCTCGTCATCGGTGCTCATTCGATGAACCAGGTATGAAAGCTCAGGAGAGCCTGGCACAACATCGAACTCATACGGTGCAAGACCGCCAGCAACCGGCTCCTTACATACCCCATGCGCAAATGCATCGTCTTCAAGACTGCGCTGCCATTCAACCCGTAAGCCTGAACCACCCGCTGCCCCGCCATAAGATTCTGGCAAGCCCAGATTCGCACGGTGACAATGAGCACAGTTAATATCGAGATAGGCCTTGGCCGTTACCATTACTTCGGCAACAGGCATCGCTGAAACGTCCGTCAAATCAGAGAACTCGGGAGCTTTCTCAACAGAAGCAAAATCCGCTGGTAAGCCGTGAAGCTTGCCTGCATTCGCCCAATGCGTTAGCTGGTTTTCGATGACATCCCCATAGTCATAATCCTTGTTCAGATAACGCGCCTTGGGACCAATCACCTTGGCGATAGGCGGACGGTCAGGACCTGGATTAACCAACGGAACGATATTGTGACACGCGGTACACTGCGTTACCGACGGCACTGCATAAGCAATATCTTTCACTGCGCCTTCGTGAATGGTCGTTAGATCAAGCGAGCCACCAGTAATCGCAAGGCGCGCGTCACTGGTTGGATTACCTTCTGTATCAAACCAAACGTAAGGACGACCTACCCAACCCGTTTCGCGGTGAATGAGCAAACGGGTCTCAAGAACACGTTCTGCACCATCCCGAAACGCTGTATTTTCAGGCATCGCAAAGGTTTTTACGATCACTGTACCAACAGGAAAGTCGAACGCTTCAGTTTGGGAGTAATTTGCTTTTTGGCCTTCGGGAATAAAGACGTAACGGTATTTACTTGCGTAATCAGTAAATAAAGCCGTCGTCATATCGTAAGGCAAGCCACCAGAATTGGGGCCACTTGTCGGATCGGTCGGATCAGCAAAGAGGTTGTAGTCCGATAAATTCGGGCAATTTTCCGTAAGCAAGGCTTCCCACTTTACACCTTCTGCACTGCCGGAACATGTCGTAGTCTCATTTGTATCCGAGCCAACAGAAGTACCATCATCAATGATGATCTTACAGGCACTCGCCATCACGGCGATTCCCAAGAATACGGCAAGTCTGCGGCTCACACCTGTAAATGATGCGTATTTCATAATTAAGTACCTTTCAAAATCTAATCAACGGTTCTTGTACAGTTTCTGTGAAAGGGGCGGCTAAACCACCCCGTTCCCGCTGAAAGCACTTATAGTGAACACGCGCGCTCGTCTAGATCATCCGAGTTACAACCGAATTCTTCACCACGGAAGATGACGGATGAACCGGCTAATCTTGGAAGCGAACAGTTAAGGTTCTGATTGGCAGACATCAACTCTCGAGAAAGCGTTGGCTGTGGTCCAAGAATATCACTCGCACCGATATCTCCGGCCCAAACCCAGTTGTTCGGATCCATTGGGTTAGTGCCATAAACCAAGCCCACTGACGCTTCGTCGGCCAATCCTTGCTGAGCATCGTAGTTGTTGGATTCACAGACATTGTCAGAACCATCTGCTGCGTAAGGCAGGATGCCTAATGGCGCCAATTCACCTGCGTTTGCAAGTAATTCACCGATACCGCCGTATAGAACGTCAGGGAAATTGCCCGCTCCGTAGTACGCTTCATAGCCACCGATTACGCCAGATTCGATCAACAATTTACCGCCTGGATCAGTTGAGTTCTGGGAGAAGGTATTGTTGTGAATGTTGATGTTACGTGTCACAGGGCTCCAGCCAGCAGCGATGCTATCGGCATTAGCTGCGTACCATGCGAAGTCACTTTCATTCATGAAGTAACTTGCTACGGAGACTGCGTCCGTGCGATTGGACTTAATGTTGTTCTCGTAGATTTCCACATTGCTCACAGAGAACACCAGAATACCGGTACCACCTGGCGCGATCGATACAGCGCCATCACCAACGTTTGGTTCGTTGTTTGCGATCACGTTATTGTTGAAGAAACGGATGTTACCGCCAAACTTCTTCTCAAGGCCCGCAAAGTCAAACGCAAGAATACCTGCGGTGTTGTCGTACACCTCGTTGTTATAAACATCGGCATTTTCCGTATTCTCGATTTCGATGCCCGCAACGTTGTATTCAACGATGTTGTTTCGAACAACAACATCTTCAGACTGGCCAACGTAGATACCCGCATCACGCGAACCATAGGAGAACGTGTCTTCTATAACGATATTCTTCGAGTTAACCGGGTAAAGGCCATAAGCCCCGGGACTGTCAGCGAGTAAACGCTTTGGAGAATCTTCAGACAAACGACCAACTGTCCAAACCGCTGCAACATGCGAGAAGTAAACACCATTCGCACCAACCGTCTTGATACCGTTTTTGTTGGTGTCATATACGCCGAAGTCACGAACCATCAAGCCAGAGCCACCTTCAAAACGGAAGCCGTCATCACCCGATGAACCATTAAAGTCTAAAACGGTTGCATCCATACCATAACCGGTCAGGGTAATGTCATTCGCGTTATAAACGATGATGGAGTTGCTCACTTTGAAGTTGCCCTTTGGAAGCACAATGGTGCTTCCCGCGGGCACTTCAAACAATGCAAGATTAATTGCGTCAGTGATGTCATCGCCATCAGCTGCATTCGGAGCAACAAGGATTGCATCGTCTGGAATTTCAAAACCGGAAGCAGTCAGGACAGCAGACGTGCCGCTATCGTTGCTACCACAGTCAACCTTTTCGCCCGCATCATTCTTACAGACGACGCTATCAGTGATCGAGTCAACGATCTCGGAAACTTCCTCGTCATCCGCCTTGATGGTTACCTTACAGCCACCAACGGCAAGCGCGCCCGCAATCGCAGCAGCCAGGCTTAGCTTCGACCAAGTAGAGTGTTCTTTTAAGTGCATGTTGAGT